>JAJZQO010000118.1 GCA_021847575.1 Bacillota bacterium
CTGCCTGGTCGCTCGTCTCCGGACGGGCGCGCCCGTCCGCGCCGAGCGGAAACAGGAAGAACTCCGGCTCCGCGCTTGCGCGGAAGCTGAAGCCGGCATCCGCCGCACGGCCGAGTTGACGGCGCAGGGCCGTGCGCGGGCAGCCGTCGAAGGGCTGGCCGTCCGGCCGAACGATGTCGCAGAGGAGCCGGGCCACGGTCGGCTGCCAGGGATAGCGGAGATAGGTGGCGGGGTCCGGCCGCAGGAACATGTCCGACTCCTCGATGCGCACGAAGCCCTCGATCGAGGAGCCGTCGAAGACGACCCCTGCAGCGAGGGCCCGCTCCAACTCGCCATGCGGGATGCTCACGCTCTTCATGGTGCCGAGGATGTCGGTGAACTGCAGCTGGACAACCTCGATCCCCTGCTCCTGCGCGAGGCGCAGCACATCCGTGCCGTCATGGGACGCCAAAGCCTCAGCCCCTTTGGCACCAATCTAGCATGCCGGGCGTCGGCTGACGATCCGGTCGGACCCGGTCACGAGGCGCCGCACGGGCGCAGCCTGGCCCGAGCCGGGCGAGGAGCGGCGCGGCGCCGCGCCCGTGCCCTTGCCCTTGCCCTTGCCCTTGCCCTTGCCCGGCACGCGCGACCCGCGCGTTCCGCCTCGCCGGGGACTGGCGCACGGCCGAGGGCGCCTCAGGTGAGGCGGAAGATCAGCCAGACGGCGGAGACGAACAGGCTCAGGACGCGCACAAACTCCGAGATCCAGAAGAGCGGGCTCAGATGCCTTAGTTCCCCGGCGCCGCGTATCCAGCCCGCGACGAGCGCACCGAGAAAGCCCCCGTACAGCGTGGCGGTCTGGTTGCCTGAGAGCAGCAGGCCGATTCCCGCTCCGGCCAGCCCGCCGGCGAGCGGCAGCCAGCGCGGCAGCCCGCGGCCGAGGCCGTTCTCGTTGACCGCGGACTGCAGGATGCGCTCGAACAGCCACGCAACCAGCCAGAGCGCGCCGATCTCCGCGAAATAGCGGTTGCCAATCGAGCCTGAGAGGCGCGCGAGAACAAGGCCGAGGCCGATCAGCCAGTGGCCCTGGCGAAACCCCGCGAGCACCAGGAGCCAACCGAACGCAACCGATGTCGCGAGCAGGAATGTCATGGCCTCACCGCTGTACGCCTATGCGGCTCGGACTTGTCTCAAGCCTCGCCCACGGCAGCCGCGAACGCCCTGCCGACGGCGTCGGCGCCGTACGCGGATGCGATCCCGCCCTGCAGGTAGCCGTCCCAGGGCGCGCGCAAGGGCGCGTCCAGGCTGAGTTCGAGCGATGCGCCGCTGACGAACGTGCCGCCGGCCATCACCACGGGGTCCGGGTAGCCCGGCAGTTGCTCGGGCTCGGGCCTGGCCCTGCTCTCGACCGGCGACGCCGCCTGCAGCGCCCTGGCGAAGCGCAGCAGTGGCTCCTCGGCCCCGAAACCGATCATCTGCACGATGTCGCCGCGCGGCGCACCTGGCAGGGGATCGACGAGATAGCCGAGCGCCTGGCCGAAGGCTGCCGCGTACTCGGCCACGGCCAGGGCCTCGGCCACGGCCTGCGGCGCCAGGTAGATGCCCTGGAAGAGGCTGCGCTTGCCGTCCGGGAAAGCCCCGACGTCGGCGCCGAGACCTGGCGCGGTGACGCGGTCCGCGACGGCGTCGACGAGCTCCTTGCGTCCAGCGACGTAGCCGCCGCCGGTCGCGAGGCCGCCCCCCGGATTCTTGGTCAGGGAACCGACCAGGAGGTCTGCCATGGGCTCGCGGCTGTCCACGAACTCCCCGTAGCAGTTGTCGACGACCGAGACGACCCCCATGCTCCGGCAGGCTTCGAGAGCCGGCGCGAGGTCGTCGGGGCGCAGGGCCGCTCGCCGCGCGTAGCCGCGCGAGCGCTGGAAGAGGACGGCCTGCGTCCTGGGCCCGAGAGCCTTGCGGAGAGCGACGGGGTCCAGTCCGTGCGCCATGGGCAGCACCCGCACGCCAATGCCCCACTCCTGAAAAGAGCGCGGCGTCGCGCGCAGCCCGAGCACCGAGCGCATGGTGTCGTACGGCTCGCCCGTGGCGACAACCAGTTCGCCGCCGGGCTGCAGCACGCCCCAGAGCGCCAGGGCGATGGCGTGCGTGCCCGAGGCGATCTGCGGGCGCACGAGCGCGGCCTCGCAGCCGAAGGCCGCCGCGAACACCTGCCCCAGCGTCTCGCGGCCGCGGTCGCCGTAGCCGTAGCCGACCGACGGCGCGAAGTCGTACTCGGCGACACCTGCCGCCTGGAACGCCCCAAGCACGCGGGCGGCATTGGCGCGGGCGACCGGAAACAGGCGTTCGCGTGCCCGCAGGAAAGCCGCCTCGGCCTGGGCCGCCGCCATTGCGCACCTAACCATGCAATTCCGCCGCGATCCGGCCGGCCCAGGCGGCGTCCAGCCACGCCTCGACGCGGATCTCCGTCTCCCCGGCTTCCTCCGCCAGCACCTCGCCGTGGGCGCGGACCTGTGCCAGGAGATCGCCCCGGCGCAGGGGGATCACGAACACGCGGCGCAGCCTGCGCTGCCCGAGCGTCTCGCCGATGGCCGCGCGCAGAGCGTCCATCCCCGTGCCGTCGCGCGCCGAGACCACGAGACCCGGCAGTTCCTGCGCCGCGTCGGCCGGCAGGCGGTCGACCTTGTTCAGCACCTGGAGCTGCGGCACGCCCAGGGCGCCGATCTCCTGCAGTGTCGCCTGCACGGCGTCGCTCTGCCGCCGCCACTCGGGATGCGAGACGTCGATCACGTGCAGCAGCAGGTCCGCGAAGACCGTCTCCTCGAGCGTCGCGCGGAAGGCGGCCACGAGTTCTGTCGGCAGGTCCTGGACGAAGCCCACCGTGTCGGTGAGGAGGGCTTCCTGGTGACCCGGCAGCCTGAGCCGGCGGGTCAGCGGATCGAGCGTGGCGAAGAGCCTGTCCTCGCCGCCGCCGCCACTGCTCGTCAGAGCGCGCAGCAGGGTGCTCTTGCCGGCGTTCGTGTAGCCCACGAGCGCCACGCGCGGCAGCTCCGCCCGCTCCTGGCGCGACACCGCGCGCTGGCGCTGCACCACGGCGATGCGGCGCTCGAGTTCGGCGATCCGCCCGCGCAGGCGCCGCCTGTCCGTTTCGAGTTTCGACTCGCCCGGCCCGCGCGTGCCGATGCCGCCGCCGAGGCGGGACAGGCTGCCCGCAGAGCGGCGCAGGCGCGGTAGCAGATACGTCAGTTGCGCCAGCTCGACCTGCAGCTTGCCTTCCTGGCTCAAGGCCCTTTGGGCGAAGATATCAAGGATGAGCGCCGTGCGGTCGATGACCTTGACGTGTGTCTGGCGCTCCAGCTCGCGCTGTTGGCGCGAGCTGAGCGCGGATGCGGCCACCAGCAGGTCGATGCCGAATTCGGCCAGGTCCAGGGCGGCCTCCTCGAGTTTGCCCGCGCCGAGGTAGCCGTGGGCATCGGGTTGCGGCAGGCTTTGCACGACCTCCCCCGCCACCTCGGCACCAGCCGCCTCGCAGAGCGCCCGCAGTTCCTCGAGGTAGAAGGCGAGCTCCGCACCACGCCGCGGTCCGGCGTACACCATAAGAGCCCGCTCACGCGTTTCAGCCATACGTCCTCTCCTCAACCGGCAAATAGCGCGGGTCCGGGCCACTCCGCCCCAAAGGCCCCACGGGACGGCGAAGGATGTACCCGTGCGAGGGCGAAGATCGAACATAGTCGAACTGTGCAGGAGGCGACGAGCGTTGCGGGCATTTCGCCCCAAGGACATCTTCCACCTGCGACGCCTCCAGGATGTGGCCATCGCTCCTGACGGAGAGGCCATCGCGTACTGCCTCGCCCAGCCCGACCCCGGCCAGGATCGCTACACGACACGCATCGTGCGCCTGCCCAGCGAGGACCGCACGCCGCAGTTCCTCACGCGCGGACCCGCCGACAGGCGCCCATGGTTCTCGCCAGACGGCCGCTACCTCGCTTTCCTGCGCCCAGCCGGCGAAGGCGACCAGGTCCACCTCCTGCCGCTCAGGGGCGGCGAGGCCCTCCAGCTCACTGGCCTGCGCCACGGCGTCGAGGCCTACGCATGGGGACCGCACGGGCGTCGCATCGCGGTTGTCACGGCGGTCGGACCAACTGGTCAGACCGGCCGCCAGCTGTTCCACTTCGAC
>JAJZQO010000038.1 GCA_021847575.1 Bacillota bacterium
ACTCTCGAAGTCGCAACTCCGACTCTGCGGAGAGGAATATTCATGGAACACGCTGCGACGTGCGAGAGAGCGAAAAATCAAGGAAAACTTGCGGACCCAACAAACGCTAGGTTTTCTGGAGCGGGTGGAGATTTGGCGCGGCTTGTCGCACCGATCCACGGCGGGCTCGTCCGGGATGGTGACCGGCTCACGACTCCTTTCGGCCACGATCTCCTGAGCCCGCTCTGGAAAGGCGCGGAGATCGGCTTCCTCGAGAGCCGCAGGGCGGTGGAGGAGACCGTGGCGGCGGTGCTGGCGCGCGGTTGGGTGCTCGGCGTCCACTATCCGCTCGTCCAAGCCCACACGTGGGACTGGGCGCCTTTCTGGCTGGCTCCGTCGGGGGACGAGCGGGCCCTCGCCTGCAGAGGGGCTCGCGAGGCGCTCCGAGAAGCCAGCGGGCTCGGGGCGGAGTACGTCCTGTTCCACTACCCCTGGCCGGCTCTCGTGGATCCTTCCGTCGACTACCGGACGGCTGGCTGGCGCATGCCGCCGTTCGCTCCATCGGAGGACCTCTGGCCGCGCGAGCGGCTCAGGGAGCTCTCGCACCGCGTCTTGGCCGAGCTCGAGGAGGAGGGCGAGCGCTCCGGCATGCGGGTCATCCTGGAGCTCGACGGGCCGAACCGCCACTTCTTCGAGCCGAGTCCCGCGGCAGACCTTTGCCAGGAGCTCTTCACCGCACATCCGGCCATCTGGCTCTGCGTGGACACCGGCCGGTTCGACCTGCTAGCCCGCCAGCACGGCGGCGACCCCCTGGGCTACGTGCGGCGATGGCTGCCGTTCGCGCGCCATCTCCACCTGCACGGCGCAAACTGGCGGCGCAAGGAGAACCACCTGCCGCCGCAGCCCGAGCATGAGCGGCGGCCCGGCTACGCGCCCGCGGCGGACATGGCCCGCCTGCTGCTCGGGGCGCATCCCGAGGCCCTCGCGGTGCTCGAAACGAATCCGGCGGCGGGGTCTGCCGCGCAGGCGGCCCGCAGCATGCGCTACTGCGCGGCACTCTAGCTCCGGTTGGGGCTTCCGGGACGTGCCTCGGCCAACGGCCCGGGGGCAGGCGGGCTAGACGGCGGAGACGCCGACTTGGACGGGCCCAGGTGGCCTCGGTCCCAGTCCGAACTGTTCCAGCGCCATCCCCAACTGCAGGTAGACCGGCGCCGGGTTGATGGCGGTCGGCGGCATGTGTCCCAGCTCGGCGGCCACCCGCGCGAGCCGGAGCAGGACGGCGGGAACCGGCTGGTTCGGGATGCCGCCCACCCACGCGCCGCGGCAGTTGCTCAGGAGCGACTGGATCGCCTTGGGCAGGCGCCGCACGTCTATGGTGCCGTCCCTGAGGCGGTATGGCAGCTTCCAGGTGGACGTCCTGGGTCGCCGACGTAGGCGAAGGCCTGCGCCGGCACGCCGTACTTCGGGAGGACTAGGGAATTATTGCCGGGCCGGGGTCCTCAGGCGCCGGACGCTCGGCTAAAGGCCTTTGCGGCTCTGGCCGAGGATCTCCTGCAGCACAGCGGCGTAGTCCCGCTGGCCGAGCCCGGCGGCTTCAGCCTTGCGTAGCCAGTCCGCCGCCGCCGTCAGGAGATTGAGTTCGAGTCCCGCCTGCTCACCCGCCGCCGTCACGAGTTCGGCGTCCTTGCGCGCCAGCGAGAGCGCGAAGCGCGGCGGGTAGTCACTCGTCTCGACCGAGGCTCGGCGCCTCTCGGCCTGGGCCGCGAGGGGCGTGCGGGAGAGCACGGTGAAGGCGGTGTCCTGCGGCAGGCCAAGACCGCCCGAGAGGGCGAGCACTTCGCCAAGCAGGCCGAGGACGCCGATCAGGCTTGCGTTCGCCAGAAGCTTGGCCTTCGCGCCGGAGCCGAGCGGGCCGACATGGAGCGGGGTGCCGAGGGCGGAGAGCACCGGGGACGCCTTGGCGAAGTCGTCACCCGCACCACCGACGAAGATGTGCAGTTCGCCCCGCTCCACCTCCTGCAGGCTGCCGAGCACGGGCGCGTCCAGCAGGGCGACGCCCGGCGGCAGGTGGGTTGAGAGATCGAGGACAGCCCTGGGACCGGAGGTGGACATCTCGAGCAGCAGGGAGCCTGGGCGCAGGCCGGCGAGCAGTCCGTCCTGGCCGCGTGTCACCGCCTCGAGCGCGTTCACGTCCGCGACCATGGTGATGGCGATATCCGCCTGCGAGGCCGCGGCGCGGGGAGATCCGGCCTCGTGGGCGCCGAGGGCGAGGAGACCTTCGATGCGGGAGCGGGTCCGGTTCCAGACGCTCAGCTCGTGCCCGGCGGCGAGCAGCCTCTGCGCCATGCGGCTGCCCATCGCGCCGGTGCCGATGAAAGCTATGTGACTCATGTCTCGAGCATAGCCGATCCAGGCGCCGCGGGCACGCGCGGCCCGGGCAGGTGCGGCGGGCCGCGCGACGAACTGCAGTCTGCACGTGGCGGCGTCTTGGGAGGCGAGACGTTTGGCGGCAGGGGGCGGACGGCGCCTCGAGACCTTCCTCGTTCCCCTGGTCCTGGTCGCCATCGCGCTCTTCGTCGCAAGCCGGGGCATCGTCTCGGACATCGGCGTCTACCGCGGTTACGCCCTGGGCTTTCTCGCGCACGGCGCCCTGCCGAGGGAGTACCCGCCACTCGCAATCGTGCCGATGCTGCTTGCCCAGGCCCTGGCCAGGCTCAGCCACGTCAGCTACGCCGGGGCGTGGCTCGGGCTCTCCGCGCTTGTGCTCTACCTGCTCGCCCTCGCCGTCGGCCGGCCGCTCGTGATCGTCGCCCTGCTTCCCCTGTCGCCGGCCTTGCTCGGCACGTACGACATCTGGCCGATCCTCTGCCTCGTGCTGAGCTACAGGCTGCTGCCGCGACGCCCGGCCCTGAGCTGGCTCCTGCTCGGTGTCGCCATCGCCTTCAAGCTTTTTCCGATCCTCTTCATCCCGCTCTGGTGGCAGACCGAGCGGCGCGGCTGGGGCCTTGCGCTGCTGCCGCTCCTGACGCTCTACCCGCCGGCGATGGCGTCCGTCGTGCACTACCAGTTCGCCCGCCAGGCGGAGTGGGAGTCGACCGTGTCGTTCCTCAGCTGGCTGCTCGGGTCGCCGGGCATGGTCCTGCGGCACGCCTTCGGCGCGGAGGAGTTCTACGGACGTTTTTCGGCGGCCCTAAGCATCGGGCTCGATGCGGCCTACGCGCTCTTCTTCGTCTGGATCGCCTTCCTGCGCCGGGATCTCGGTATGGCGAGCCGCATGCTGCTCCTGCTCTCGCTCTGGTTTTTGACGAACAAGGTGCTCTCCGTGCAGTACGTCTTCTGGGTCGTCTCGCTCGCCTACGCCGCGGGGCAGGATCTCATGCTCTTCGGCGTGCTCGCGTGGCTGACGGCCCTGCTCTACCCCTGGTTCGGCGTGATCTCTTCAGGCCTCGCTGGGCTCTTCCACCTGCCCAGGACGATCGTCTGGACGATGCGCCTCGCGATGTCCCTGGTCGGCGTGCGGCTCGCCCTCTGGCTCCTCATCGCCCTGCGCCTCCTGCGTCGCGGCAGGGCCCCCGCCCAGGCGGCGGCGGTGGCGCGCGAGGGCTGACGGATCATTTCGCGTCCCCCGAAGTGGCGAGCACCGTGCTGCCGCTGGGGCCGGGCCCGGGCCTTGCCGGCTCGACCGACACCAGGAGACCCCGGAAGGCGCCTGGCGGCACCCTTGCGTGCAGCCAGGCGTAGCCCCAGCCGTCGAGGTGGAGCGGGCCGAGGGCGTGCGCCCCGCCGCGGGTCAGCAGCCAGGCCTCGTAGACGCGGCCCGCCCTGAGCGGAGCGAGCCCGTCCGCCATGACCAGGATGTGGCCCGCCTCCGGCAGCAGCATGACCTCCCCCTTGGCGTGGGGCGACCTGGCCGTCGGGTCCAGGCTCGCGATGATGTAGCCGCTCGCCGTGCGCGTGACGGCCGGCAAGACGGGGAAGCGGGTCGCGCCAAGCCAGAGCGCGGCGCAGAATAGCGCGACGAGCAGCACGGCCGCCACAGGGCCGGGCAGCCGCCAGCGGGAGGCCTGGGCCCGGCGCAGGATCGCGCGCCGAAGGGCGGGCCTTGGCGCCGGGGCGGCGGCGCTGAAGGCCAGGGCGTCCAGGAGCAGGCGCGACGTCTCGACCTCCGCGCGGCACGCCGGGCAGCCGGGCAGATGCAGCGCGAACTCCCGCGCCTCGTCCGGGCCCAGCAGGTCGAGGCCGGACGCAAGGGCAAGATCCAGGTGATCGCAGCTCATTGCGCACGCACCTCCGTCGCCAGCGTCTGCCGCAATCGCGCGAGGGCCGCGCGCAGGCGGCTCTTGGCCGTCCCGAGCGGCGTCGAGAGTAGGCTTGCGGCCTCGGCCACGGTCCGGCCGTCGACGCAGACGAGCCGTACCAGGTCGCGCTGCTCCGGCGTGAGGGCGGCGAGCAGCTCCGCGATGTGTTCCTGCGCCATCAGATGTTCAAGCGCCTCGAAGCCGCTCGTCGCGAAGAGATCGAGCATGGCGGCCTGCGCCTCGCTCAGGCGGCTTTGGCGCAGACGCCTGCGCAGCTGGTCGTAGACCGTGTTGCGGGCGATCGCGAAGATCCAAGCCGGAAGGTCGCCCCGCGTCGCGTCGAAGAGCGCCCTGCCATGCCAGATCTTGAAGAAGACGTCCTGGACGACCTCCTCCGCGGCGCCCGCGTCCTCGAGCCTGCGCAGCGCAAGCGAGAAGACCCCCGGCGCGAAGCGGTCGTAGAGCTCTGCGAGGGCTCTTGCGTCACCTCGCGCGAGCCGGCGCGGGAGATCGGCCTCCTGCACGGGCCATCCCTCCTTAAGAACTCTACGTCCGCCGGGGCGGGCAGGGATGATGCCCGGAGCAATCCGACGGCCTATCCGCAGGCGTAGTGGTACATGAGGGCAGGAGAACGACGTTCGCTGAGGGGGGAGCCTCGACGATGCGCAAGATCCCGTTCCTTCTCGTGCCGGCCATGGTTCTGCTTGCGGCGTGTGGCGGCGGCGCCGCGCTCAAGACCCCGCACCACCATGCCAAGAGGCACGCCGTCCAGGCCTACCAGAGCGGCGGTGCGGCCAGCGGCACGGCGACGGTGGCCACAAGGACGATCAAGGCAGGGGGCAAGAGCCTCGACGCCCTGACGACTCCCTCAGGCATGACACTCTACTACTTCACGCCCGACACGCCGATCAAGGTGGCGTGCACCGGCCCGTGCGCCGTGAAGTGGCCCCCGCTGAGGATCGGGTCCAGTCCCCCTGTCAGGCCCGCCGGGCTTTCCGGCAGCCTGACAGCCGTCAAGGGCGGAAACGGGTTGCAGGTCGAGTACAACGGCCACCCGCTCTACACCTTCTACGGGGACAAGGGACCCGGACAGGCGAACGGACAGGGACTCCTCGGGAAGTGGTGGGTCGCGACGGTGGGGCTGGCTGGGGCATCGTCCTCGGGCGCTTCGGGCGGCTCGGCCGGCGGCAGCTCCTCGACGAAGAGCGGATCATCGGGCAGCGGGTGGTAGCACGAGCCGCCTAGGCGTCCGCGGCCAACGCCCCCGGGCGCAAGCTGGGCAGCGCGCCGCGCCGCCGGGCGAGCACGTCCGAGAGGTCGGCGAGCGGTACACCGGTCGCCTGCAGCGCCAAAAAGAGGTGGTAGACGAGGTCGGCGGCCTCCGCCGCCGCCTCGCTCCTGTCCTTGTTCTTGGCGGCGATGATCACCTCTGCGGCCTCTTCCCCGACCTTGCGCAGGATGCGGTCGATGCCGGCGTCGTACAGGCGACGCGTATAGGAGGACTGCGGGTCGCCGTTTTCGAGGCGCGAGGCGATCGTGCGCCAGAGGCGTCCGAGTTCCTCGACGGGTGTCAGGTCCTGGCCGAAGCAGCTTTCGGCGCCGGTGTGGCAGGCGCCCCGCGGAGCCCTGACAAGATAGAGCAAGGCGTCCTCATCGCAGTCCTCGCGGATCCCGAGCACTTCGAGGATCTGGCCCGACGTGGCCCCCTTGTCCCACAGGGACTGGCGGGAGCGGCTGTAGAAGTGCGCGCGTCCGGTCGCCTGCGTGCGCTCCAAGGCCTCCCGCGACGCGTATGCGAGCATCAGCACGAGTCCCGTGTCGACATCCTGGACGACCACTGGTACGAGTCCCTGTGCGTCAAACCGCGGCACGGACGTCCACCCCCAGGCTGCGAAGTTCCTGGCGCATGGCCCCGACCGTCCAAGGCCCGTCGTGGAGGACACCCGCGAGCAGGGCCCCCGTCACGCCCGGCACGGCGAGGGCCTCGGCGAGATGGCGGGGAAGGGCGGCGCCGCCCGACGCGATGATCGGCAGCGAGACGAGGCCTGAAGCCAGTCTGAGGGCCTCGAGGTCGTAGCCCTGCCGCGTGCCGTCGCGGTCGATCGAGGTGAGCAGGATCTCGCCGGCGCCGAGCGACTGCGCTGTGGGCAGCCAGGCATCGAGCAGCCACGGCGTCCGCAGGCTGCCGCCGGCGGCGTATACCCGGTAGCCGCCGCCCTCGCGGCGCACGTCGACCGCCAGCACGACCGCCTGGGCGCCGAAGCGGCGCGATGCCTCGGCGACCAGCCCGGGGCGGCGCAGGGCGGGCGAGTTGAGCGAGACCTTGTCGGCGCCGGCCGCGAGCACGGCCCCGATTGCCGCGGCGTCGCGCAGTCCGCCGCCGACGGTCAGCGGAATGCCGAGCCGCCGTGCGACGCGTTCCACCACCAGCGGGTTCGGCGTGCGGCCCTCGCGGCTCGCGGTGATGTCGAGCAGCACGATCTCGTCGGCGCCCTGGTCCTCGTAGCGGTGCGCGAGTTCCGCCGGATCGCCGAGCAGCCTGAGATCGGCGAAACGTACGCCCTTCACGACGACGTCCGCAGCCACGTCGAGGCAGGGGATGATGCGTCGCTTCAGCATGCCGCGGCCCCAAGCGCGTCCTCGAGCGTGAAGCGCCCTTCGTAGAGGGCACGGCCGACCACGGCTCCGTCGACGCCCAGGTCGCGCAGGCGCAGCAGGTCGTCGAGGGCGCCGACGCCGCCCGCGGCGAGCACCTCGGCCCCTCGGCCCGAGAAGCGGCGCAGGAGCCCGAAGTTCGGTCCGAGCTCCGTGCCGTCGCGCTCCACCGCCGTGACGAGGAACCGGCGCACGCCGAGGCCGAGTGCGAGCGTGAACGCGTCCTCCGGCAGGAGGCGGAGGCTCTCGCGCCAGCCGGAGGCCTGGAGGCGGCCGTGGCGGATGTCGAGCGCGACCATCAGCCGGTCTGGCCCGATCGAGGCGACGAACCGCTCGAAGGCCTCCTGGTCGCGGAGCAGCGTCCCGGTGATCAGCCACCGCACACCGCAGGCGAGGAGGTCCTCGGCCCGCCCCCTGTCGCGCACCCCGCCGCCGAGCTGGACGGACATCCCGAGCCCGCAGATCTCCGCGATGACGGCGCGGTTCGCTGCGGCAAGGTCGAAGGCGGCGTCGAGGTCCACGACGTGCAGGCGCTCCGCCCCCGCCGCCAGCCAACGGCTCGCCCAGGCGACCGGGTCGTCGCCGTAGACCCGCCGCTGACCCGGATCCCCTTCCCTCAGGCGCACGACGTCCCCTCTCGCGATATCGACGGCCGGGATGACCTGGAACACTGCGCCACCTCCTCGAGGAACCTGAGCAGTACTGCGCGGCCGTAGGCGCCGCTGCGTTCCGGATGGAACTGCACGCCATGGACGCGGCCCTGCGATACCGCCGCGGGAAACCGCTCGCCGTACGAGGTCCAGGCCGCCACGATCGCAGGGTTGCGGGGCTGCGCGACGTAGCCGTGCACAAAGTAGGCCTCGCCGTCTCCCGCGCCTTGGAGAAAGCCCCCTGGCAAGGCCTCCACGTCGTTCCAGCCGGTGTGCGGCAACGGCAGGCCCGGCGCGGCGAGCCGGACGACGTCGCCCGGGAGCAGGGCCAGACCCTCGCCGCCTTCCTCGGACCGCTCGAAGAGGAGTTGCATGCCGAGGCAGATGCCGAGCAAGGGTACCTCATGCGCCAATCCGCGCAGCCTGGGCGCGAGGCCGAGCTGCGCGGCCCGCTCGGCCGCCGCCCCGAAGTGCCCCACGCCAGGCAGCACGATGCCCTCCGCCTCGTCCAGACCCTCGCCGCGGGAGAGCCGCGCCAGAGCACCCAGGCGCTCGAATGCCCAGACGACGGACTGGAGATTGCCGATGCCGAGGTCCAGGACGGCGATCACGTGATCACTCCCTTGGTGCTGAGCATTAGGCCCGGCCGCGGCAGCGTCGCCTGGCGCAGGGCGAGCCCGAAGGCCTTGAAGGACGCCTCCCAGGCGTGGTGGCGGTTGGCTCCGGCGCGCAGCGCGATATGCAGGGTGCAAAGCGCGCCTCGGCTGAAGCCGTGGAAGAACTCCGCGAACACCTCGCCGTCGACGCCGCCAACGGCGCCAGCGGGCATGTTGGCCAGATAGGCGCCGGGGCGGCCGGAGAGGTCGAGCGCGACCTCGGCGAGGGCGTCGTCCATCGGCACCAACGCGAAGCCGTAGCGCTCGACGCCCCTGTAACCGGGGAGGTAGCTGGCGAGGGCCTGGCCGAGTACGATGCCGACGTCCTCGATCAGGTGGTGCGGGTCGACATCGATGTCGCCCGTCGCGGACAGATCGAGCGGCAGGCCCCACGTCGCGACGGCGGCGCCGAGCAGGTGGCGGAAGATCGGCACGGGCAGGGCAAGCTCCGCCGCGGCGCCGCCGAGGGTCAGTTGGACATCGGTCTCGCGCGTTTGGCGCTTCACGTGACAGGCTGGGCGCTTTTCCACACTGACACCTCCCGGAGAGATCTGAGCGCCCTGCGGTGCATCTCGAGGCCCTCGGCCCCCGCGAGCTGCTCGGCCGCCGCGAAGACCCTTCCGGCGTCGCCGACGAGACGCGTCTCGGTGCGCCTGCGCATGAACGTCTCGACGCCCAGCGAGGACGCGAAGCGGGCGCTGCCGCCGGTCGGCAGCACGTGGTTGGCGCCGGCCGCGTAGTCGCCGAGCGGCGTCGGGCAGTCGAGAAACGTGGCGCCCGCCGACGTGATGGCACGCCCCGCCAGGGTCGCCTCGCCCCACAGCTCGAGATGCTCCGGGGCGAAGGACTGGATGAAGCGGCGGGCGGCTTCGGCATCCGGCACGAGGACCGCCCCGACGCCCTCCTGCAGCAGCAGGCGGTCTTGGCCCGCCTCCCCCGCGAGGCGCAGGGTTTCGCGCGAGACTTCGCCGAGCAGCTCCGGGCTGGCGGTCACGAGGATCGCGACGCTCTCGGGGTCGTGCTCGGCCTGCGCCAAGAGGTCCTGGGCGATCTGCGCGGCGGGCGCCGGGGGTTCTGCCCAGATCAGAAGCTCCGACGGCCCGTTCAGCCCGTCGATGCCCACGAGGCCCTGCACCTGGCGCTTCGCCTCGGTCACCCAGGCGTTGCCGGGACCCGCGATGAGGTCCACCCGGCCGAGGGTGGGGGTGCCGTAGGCCGCCGCCGCCACCGCCTGCGCGCCGCCGACGAGGTAGACCTCGGACACGCCCAGCTCGGCGCAGGCGGCGAGCGTCATCGGGTCGCCACGGCCCGTCGGGCCGGGCGGCGTGAGCACGGCGATCTCCCGGACACCGGCGACCTGTGCGGGCGTGACGCCCATGATGACGCTCGAGGGCAGGGGGGCCCGCCCGGAAGGGACGTAGGCGGCCACGCGGCGCAGCGGTTCTCGCCAGAGGCGGATGGCGACGCCCTGGTGCGGCGGCGGCTCGACGAGGCCTGGCGGCCGTTCGGCCTGGCAGACGGAGCGGACCCGCGCGGCGGCCAGGCGGATCGCGTCGCGGAGGGAAGGGGGCAGGCCGGCGTGCGCAACCTCGAGATCGGCCTCGCCCACCCGGTAGCCGGCAAGGTCGACCCCGTCCAGGACTCGGGTCAGGGAGCGGACCGCGTCATCCCCCCGCAGACGCACGTCGTCCAGGATCTCAGCGACGCGCCGCGCGCGTTCCGGGGCGGGAGGGGCGGTCCGCCGCGCGAGAAGTTCCGCCGGCTCAAGCGTCCGCAGCATAATCGGCGAGCCTTTCCAGGCCGTCCCGCGCACCGGCGTACCCGATCGCGGCCAGAACGGGCGCCTCGTCGCCCGGACGGGCGGCGAGAACGGCGGCCGACTCGAGCAGCACGGCCTGCAGCCTGAGGCCGTTCGCGCGCAGGGTGGCGCCCGTCTCCACCACGTCGACGATCGCATCGGCGAGGCCGAGGGCGGGCGCCACTTCCACAGAGCCGGCCATCGCCACGATCTCCACCCGCTCACCCCTCGCCGCGAACCAGCGGCGGGTAAGCTCGGGGTATCTCGTCGCGACGCGCAGTGGCACCCCCGCTGCGCCGCGGGCAGTGGGCACAGCCAAGACCAGACGGCTCAGCCCAAAGCCGAGCCCTTCGCTCAGCCAGAGGTCCTCGCCGGAGTCGAGCGCCACGTCGCGGCCCACGATGCCGAGGTCGACCGCGCCCTGGCGCAGCAGGCCGGGAATGTCGCGGCCACGCACCAGTGCCACCTCGATCGCGGGTCTCAGCGTCCAGATGAGTCCTCGCCCGGACCGCGACGCCGTGCCGACGCCCTGTTGCGCGAGCCACCGCCAGCCGGGCCCTTCGAGCCTGCCCTTCGCCAAGGCCAAACGCATGATGTGGACACTCCTTCGCTGTACTGCAGTAGAGTAATAAAGTAGAACGAACGTAACACAGGCAGGGCCGTGCGGTCAACGGGCCCTGCCGAAAATCAGCGGCGTGGCGTCGGGCGCGTGGGCAGCAGGCGCGACAGCACCGCGTGGTAGCCGCCAGCGCCGCGCCAGAGGGCGCGCCGCACCCGGCTGATGGTCGTGGACGAGGCGCGGGTCTCCAGCTGGATCTGCTCGTAGGTCTGGCCTTCGTAGAGCCGGCGCGCGATGTCCATGCGCAGATGGAGATCGTCGATCTCCCGTGGGGTCAGGAGATCGTCCAGCAGTTGGGCGGCCTCGTCCTCGGACGCAAGCGAGGTGAGCACCTGGAGCAGGAAGCGGTGGTCGATCTCCATGATGGGCCTCCTCAGAGGGCCGGATGAACAGGGGCCAGACGGTCGAGGGCGAGGCAGAGGGCCTCGCGTTCGGGGGTGGTGCCCACGCTGACGCGCACGTGGGAAGGTGCGCCGAAGCTGCTGCCGTCGCGGATCAGCACGCCCTGCCGCCTGAGGGCCGCCGTGAGCTCCGCCGCGGATCCCTGGGGCACCTCGGCCCAGACGAAGTTGCCTTCGCCGCGGTGGACGCGGAATCCTCGGGCGACGAGAGCGGCGCCGAGTTCCTCGCGCCCCGACGCGACATCTTCGCGCACCCGCTCGAGATAGGAGGTGTCCCGCACGGCGGCCTCGGCGGCTACGATGGCCACGGAGGAGGCGGGGAAGGGTTCGCGAACCTGGCGCACGGCCTCTACGACCGCCGCGGGGGCGAGCAGGGCGCCGAGGCGCAGCGCGGCAAGCCCGTAGGCCTTCGAGAAGGTGCGCAGGACAGCGATGCGCTGACCCTGGCGCACGCGCTCGATCGCGTCCGGGGGGCGCCGCGCGAAGTGGACGTAGGCCTCGTCCAGCACGAGAAGGCCGTCCTCGGGCAAGACGGCGAGCAGGGCGTCGAGCGTTGCCTCGTCGAGGGTGTCGCCGGTCGGGTTGTTCGGGCTGCAGGCGAAGACGAGCCGCGGTGCGAGACGCCCCACAAGCTCCGGCAGCTCCTCGAAGCGCACCGTGTGGCCGTCGCCGGGCAGGCTGGAGACCTGGCCGCCCATCAGCGCGACGGAGTTCGCGTACAGCGAGAAGGTCGGGTGGACGGTGACGGCGAGATCGCCTGGTCGGACGAACGCCTCCGCCAGGCACTTGATCAGGTGGCCGCTTCCCGTGCCGAGGACGAGCTCGCCCGCGCGCAGTCCCCAGGCCGCCTCAAGGCTTCGCAGGAGGTGGGGCCCGTCCATGTCCGGGTAACGGTGCAAGGCGACCGCAGCCAGGCTCGCCCGCGCGGCGGGCGAAGGGCCCCAGGCGTTCTCGTTTGCGGCAAGGTTCACCAGGGCCTCCGCCTCAAGCCCCGCGGGGCGGCCAGGGCGGTAAGGGGGCAGTGCGGACAGTTCCGGTCGCGGCGTGATCATCCGCCTGGTCCTCCTCGCGCATCATAGGCCAAGATTAGCGCTTCGGCGGCCGCGGTCAACCGGCAATGCTCCGCAGGGCAAACCTGACCTGCAGGAGGGCAAGGTGCGGCCGCGAACCGAGAGGTCAGGCTAGGTTCGAGATGGCGAGGAGTGAGGTGCATGGAGTCCACGGAGCGCTTTCCGGCCTTGCTCGCCGAGAAGGACCAGGCGGGCTTCCGCTTCGGCGAGCGCGAGATCACCGCGGCCGACCTGCCGCCCGGCGATGTCCTGGTCCGGGTCCGCTACTCGGCCGTGAACTACAAGGACGGCCTCGCGAGCGTGCCCAACGGCAATGTCGCCCGCAGCTATCCGCTGGTGCCGGGCATCGACCTCGCCGGCGAGGTGGTGTCGTCGAGCGACGGCCGCCTGCAGGCGGGAGACCAGGTGATCGCCACCGGCTACGACCTTGGCGTCTCGCACCACGGCGGTTACGCGGCGATGGCGCGGCTCCCCCTGGACTGGGTGGTCAAGCTGCCCAAGGGGCTCAGCCTGCGCCAGGCCATGGCGATCGGCACGGCCGGGCTCACGGCGGCGGCAGGCATCATCCGGCTGATGCGCGAGGGGATCGACAGGGAGTCGGGACCTGTGCTGGTCACCGGAGCGACCGGCGGCGTCGGCTGCCTGGCCGTCGCCATGCTCGCGGGCCTTGGCTTCACGGTCGAGGCGAGCACGGGCAAGCCCGAGGCCGAAGGCTTCCTGCGCCAGCTCGGCGCAAGCGCGATCGTACCGCGTGCGGAACTGCAGCCGGAGACGGCGCGGCCGCTCGACCGCCAGAGATGGGCCGGCGCGATCGACCCCGTCGGCGGGACCACGCTCGCGACCGTCCTCAGCCGGCTGCGCTACGGCGGCGCCGTGGCCTCTGTCGGACTCACCGCGGGGCCGGCGTTCGAGACCACCGTCTTCCCCTTCATCCTGCGGAACGCGACGCTGTTCGGCGTCGAGTCCGCGTACTTGCCGATGGCGGAGCGGGAAGTGCTCTGGCGGCGCATGGCAGGCGACATGCGGCCGGGCCATCTCGACGACCTGATCACACGCGAGATCGCTTGGCGGGACCTGCCCGACGCGCTCGCAACGATCCTGCACGGCGGTGTGACAGGACGCATCGTCGTGGCACTGCCTTAGCGCGGGTGGCGCATTAGAGTTCGCACAGAAAAGCGGCCCCAACCCCCTCCGACCCTCGGGGCGGCCGTCGCCCGCTGCGTATTCCTCTCATAGGTGGAGCCCCGCTGGGCTCCGCCATCGGACATACCCGCCCATGGGGAGCGGGGGTTTGGGAGGGATCTGCGGTGCGAACTTTGCAGCTCCTGCGCACAGTACTCGCGGACGCCAACCTGCGGCGGGCCGTGCTGCTCTCCGGTCTCCTGCTGGTGCCGGCCGCAACGCTGCTACCGGCCGCGGCGGCGCCGGGCCTCGGCATGTCGGGAGGGCCCCTGCGGACAATCGCGCTCGTCCTGGTCTCGCTCCTGGCGGCGGGGCTGCTCGTCATCGCCGCCAGTCTGCCGGTCGCGCACCTCACCGTGGGCCTGGGCGGCCTGCCGCGGCAGGAGCTGCCTTCGCGGGCGGTTGCGGCGGCGCTGGGCGGCCTCGTCGGACTCGCCGCGGCGGCGGTCCTGCTCGGACCGCTCCTGCTGATCGTGCTCGGTTTCCTGCCGTTCCTGAGCTGGCCTTTCGGCCTCGTCGGCCTCGTCGGGTGCGGCTGGCTGATGCTGTTTCCGGCCGCTGCCGCGGATGTCGGACCGCTCCGTGCGCCCAAGGCGGTTTGGCAGCTCATGTGCCGCAACGGTGCCGTCGTATCGCTGCGGGTCGGCGGGGTTGCGGCCGTGCTCTGGCTGGCGGGGCTGTACCTGATGCGTGTCGGGCCGCAGGACCCTGTCGCGGTCTGGCTCGTCGCGACGGCTGCATGTCTTGCGCCTGCCGCCCTAGGCGTCGTCTGGCACGCCGCCAAGCGAACGACGCCAGCCTTGCGCTTGGCTGGCGTGCGTGATCAGAATTGGCAGGCAGTCAGTCTCGAAGAGTTCTGGAAGCTGGTCTCGGTCGAGGTGGAGGAGCCCATGGAGGCGCCTCAGACGCGATCCTCCGCCGCTGCGATCTCGAGCGGCAGGCCCTTCGGTTCGGGCAGGGCGTAGATCGTCAGCAGAGCCCCGAGCAGCGAGACGACGGCAAGGATGCCCATCGTTCCCGCCAGGCCGAGATGCAGGATGAACAGAGGCATGAGAAAGGCGCCGGCGAAGGCGCCCAGCTTGCCGCTGCCCGCCGAGATGCCGTCGCCCAGTCCCCGGACCTCGACGGGGAACACCTCCGCCGGGAAGATGAAGGTTGTGACGTTCGGGCCGAACTCGATGAAGAAGTAGCTGACGGCGTAGACGGACAGGAAGACGAGCGGCAGGGCCCGCACAGCCGGGATGAGCGCGATCAGCCCGTAGGCGGCCGCCATGATGACGAAGCCGCGCCACTGGATGCGCCTTCGTCCCACCTTGTCGACGCGGCGCACGGCGAGCCAGTAGCCCGGGATAGCGGCGACGAGGAAGATGGCGGCGGCCGTCAGCGTCGAGGTGAGGAGGGTGGCGCCCGGCATCAGGGCGTGCAGGATGATCTGCGAGGAGACACCCGTGCCGTAGAAGGCGACGTCCATCAAGAGCCAGGCTCCGGCGGTGCCGAGCAGGCGCTTGCGGTACGGTGCATCCCAGAGCCTTGCCTTGCGCCTGCGCGTCGCGATCTTGGCCTCCCGGACGTCGACGCCCGCGACCGCCTGCACCACCTGGGCCGCCGACGCGGCTTCACCCCGCACGCTGAGCGCGTAGCGGGGCGTCTCCTTGATGGTGCGCCTGAGGTAGATGACGGAGGCGGCCGGAATCGCGCCGAGAGCGAGCATGAGGCGCCAGGCGATGTCGTGCGGCACGCCCGTCGCGAGCAGCAGCGAGGCGATCGCGGGGCCGGCCAGCAGGCCGAGACCCTGCATCGAGAAGACGGTGCCGATCATCTGGCCGCGGTTCGAGCGGTTCGCGTACTCGCTCGTGATGATGGCGGAGCCCGCGTAGTCGCCGCCCACGCCGAAGCCGACCAGCGCGCGGAAGAGCACCAGCTGCCAGACGGTGTGGGAGAAGGCGGAGAAAACGGCACCGACGGTCAGGAGAATGACCTCGATGCCGTAGATGCTCTTGCGTCCGCGGAGATCCATCACCCGGCCGAAGACGATGGCTCCCAGCATGGAGGAGAGGAGCGATGTCGAGTTCAGCCACATCAGGTCCTGGGTCGTCAAATGCCAGATCGGAGTGAGGATGGCGGTGACGGTGCCGATGATGAAAAGATCGTACGCGTCGGTGAAGAAGCCCATGCCGGCGATGAGAACGGTGCGCCAATGCTGGCGGGAAAAATCGGCCTCGTCGAGCGCGCGGTACACGGCCTTAAGATCAGACGTACCAGTCAGCAAGCAGGCGTCGCTCCCTTGACCTCACCCACTGCGACTTCTCCGCGCCGCCAGGCGGCCCGGAGGGGGCGTGGGGTCCCGGCGTCCAAACGCGGGACCACGCTTCACGAACCAGACTAGTCCATCGCCGCCATGCCCGCAACGGGCCATAGGGCACAAGTTGGCTTCAGGCGAAGCCGGCTGGCCTGCCACCGCAATTGGGCGCCACGGCCGGTGGGCCGTCCCGCAGGCGCCGGCTGGCGCCCAGGCCGGCTGAAGGGACGCCAAGGCAGGTTGCCATGCGGGGTAGGCGTGGCCCGTGGCCTGGTCCGGCCAAAAGCAGGTGGCCGGGCCGATGGGACCACGTCGGCTCCTTTTTTTGATAAACGGCATTGGCATAAGGCGGAGGGCGAACGGAGTAAGGATTGACTCCCTATGGTGATGGGATGCGCCGAATGCGCGACGTACAGTGCAATTGAGAACGAAATCACAAGCTACCCTCGGGAGCTTGCAGGAGGCACAAGGGACATGTCCGTAACCGAACTTTCGACGATTCAGCCCAACAAGACGGTCGACGCGCGCGGGACGTCCTGCCCCGGTCCGATCCTGGCCGCCAAGAAGGGCATCGTCGACGTCAAGGTCGGCGAGATCATGGCGGTGCTGGCAACCGACAGCGGCACGAAGAAAGACCTGCCGGCCTGGGCCAAGAAGATGGGCCACGACTACCTCGGCTTCATCGAGGAGCAGGGCCACTTCAAGCTCTTCGTGAAGCGCCTGAAGTAGGCGCGGCTTCGCAAGCCCGGCCCGGATGGCGGGCAGACCGCCGTCCAGCCGGCAAGCACCTCCGCGCGGCCGGCCGTGGGCAGCTGAGCTGGCCCCGGGGGATTTGGCCTGCAAGGTGTCTGGTGCCAGAGGAGGCACTGCGAAGTGAAGAAGACCATCATTCTGTTCAGTGGCGATTTCGACAAGGTCCTGGCGGCCTTCATCATCGCGAACGGCGCGGCGGCCATGGGTGACGACGTGACGATGTTCTTCACCTTCTGGGGGCTGAACGCCCTGCGCAAGCCGGTCGGGCCGCAGCACAAGAAGAGCTTCCTGCAGGGCATGTTCGGCGGCATGATGCCGCGCGGCCCGCAGAAGCTCGGCCTGTCCAAGATGAACTTCGGCGGCATGGGTGCCAAGATGATGCGCCGGGTCATGCGCCAGCAGAACGTGACCTCCCTTGAGGAGCTCATGCGCGAGGCCAAGGACCAGGGCATCAAGATGATCGCCTGCACCATGTCGATGGACGTGCTCGGGTTCAAGGAAGACGAGCTGATCGACGGGCTCGAGTTCGCAGGGGTTGCGACCTACCTCGGCGAGGCGGACGAGTCGAACGCGAACCTCTTCATCTGATCGATCCGCGAACGCTCGAGCGCCACGTGGCGCTCGGCTCTGCGGGGCCGCGCACAGCGTGGCGGGATACCGAAAAGACAAGGCGAGCGGCATGTCCTGAACGGCCGACAGGCGATCCAGGACAGGGCGAGGACGCTCGACCTCTGGGAAGTCGTCTGCCTGGAACCGGCTCGCCGCATCGGGCGGAGGGACGGACGGCGTTCCCCAAGGAGGGTACAAAGTGAGCGATGCGACGCGCGTGCTCGTTTTCTCCACCAACATGATCTCGGACCCGGGCATCGACCTCGCGGGCAGCAGGCACCTGCACTACTCGCCGGGGGTCGTCGTGATCAGCGTCCCGTGCGCGAGCGGCATCAAGCCGGATTGGATCGTCCACGCGCTCGAGAGCGGGTTCGACGGTGTCTTCATCGCGTCGGACGGCGACGAGTGCGCGTACCTGCCCAACTGCAGCGAGCGGTCGGCCGGCAATGTCCAGCACGCGCAGGAGGTTATGCAGGAGCGGGGCATCTCGCCCAAGCGGGTGCGCATGGCGGCGGTCTGCTCCGTCTGCGCCGAGCCGTTCACGAAACAGGTCACGGAATTCGTCGAGGAGCTCCAGGAGGCGGTGGTTTAAATGGACTACGACGTCCTGGTTGTCGGCGCCGGGATCGCCGGCATGGAGTCGGCGATCAAACTCGGCGACATGGGCAAGAAGGTCCTGCTGGTCGAGAAGGAAGGCAGTGTGGGCGGCCGGGTCATCCTGCTGAGCAAGGTCTTTCCGACGCTCGACTGCGCGAGCTGCATCACGACGCCGCGCATGGCCGCGTCGATCCACCACGACAACATCACCGCGCAGACCTATACCGACGTGCAGGCCATCCGCCGCTCGCCGGACGGCGGCTTCCGCGTGACGGTGCACCGCAAGGCGCGCTACGTCGACGAAGCGGCCTGCACCGGCTGCCAGCTGTGCGAGAACGCCTGCAGCGTGTCGGTGCCGGACCAGTTCAACTACAACCTGATCGCCAGGCGCGCCGCCTACATCCCGTTCCCGCAGGCCGTGCCGAAAAAGGCGGTGATCGAGCGCGAGGGCACGTCGCCCTGCACCGACAGCTGCCCCGCCGGCATCAAGGCCCACGGCTACGTCTCGCTGATCCGCAGCGGCAAGTACGAGGAGGCGTTCCAGCTCATCCTCGAGGCGACGCCGCTGGTGGGCACGCTGGGTCGGGCCTGCTACGCGCCATGCGAAAGCGAGTGCACGCGCGGCGACCTCGAAGGTACGCTGCCGATCCGGCGCCTCAAGCGCTTTGTCGCCGACAGGCACTATGCAGAGCACGACGGCCCGGGCATCGAGGCCCCTGCGGCCAACGGCATGTCGGTCGCGATCGTCGGTTCGGGCCCGGCCGGTCTGACGGCAGCCTGGCAGCTGGCGCGCCAGGGCTACCGCGTCAAGATCTTCGAGGCCGACAAGGAGCCGGGCGGCTTCCTCCGCTATGCGCTGCCCACCTACCGTCTGCCGCAGGACGTCGTGGAGCAGGACATCCGCAACGTGACGGCCTTGGGCGTCGAGATCGCCACCGAAACCCCCGTGCGGGACCCCGACGCGCTCAAGCTGGATGGCTTCGACGCCGTGCTTTTGGCTATGGGCACGCCGCTCTCGACGGGCATGGGCGTGCCGGGCGAGGAACTCGGCGGCGTCATGGGCGGCCTCGACTTCCTGCGCGACCTGCGCCACGGCACGCTGCCCGATCTGGGCGGCAAGCGCGTCGTGATCGTCGGCGGCGGCAACGTGGCGATGGACGCGGCGCGCACCGCGCGGCGGCTTGGCGCCCGGGAGACGCTGGTCGCCTACCGGCGCGGCCGCGAGGAGATGCCCGCGCACAAGAGCGAGGTGGACGACGCCGAGGCTGAGGGCGTCGCGTTCCAGTTCCTCGTGGCGCCCGTCGCGGTCGTCGGCGACGCCATGGGCAGGGTTCAGGGGCTGAGATGCCAGCGCATGGAGCTCGGCCAGCCGGACGCCTCGGGACGCCGGCGTCCCCAGCCGGTCGCGGGCAGCGAGTTCGTCATCCCCTGCGACGTAGTCGTGGCGGCGATCGGCATGGCGCCGGACACCGCGAACCTGGCGCGGCTGCTCACGCTCGAGGGCAGGCGGGTCAAGGTGGACGCGAAGACCCTGCAGAGCGAAGTTCCCTACATCTTCGCCGCGGGCGACGTCGTGATGGGACCGTCCGACATCACGCAGGCCGTCGGTCAGGGGCGCCGGGCGGCGCACATGATCGACCGCTGGCTGCAGGGGCAGGAGATGTCCGGCTTCGCCGCGCTCGACGACCGCCTCGCCGTGATCGACAAGGCCAAGGTGATGGCCCGCCAGACCTCGTTCTCGCACAGGGACCCCGTCACGCTGCACCTCGAGCACCAACAGGCGCCGCGGGACTTCCAGGAGATCGAGCGCACGCTGAGCGAAGAGGAGGCCCTGCGCGGCGCCGGCAGCTGCCTGGACTGCGGCGTCTGCTCGGAGTGCGGCCAGTGCGTCGCGGCATGCCCGCCGGACGCCATCCACCTCGAGATGCACGACCAGACGTACGACGTGGAGGTTGGGGCGGTCGTGCTGGCGACAGGCTTCAAGCTCTTCGACGCGGCCCTCAAAACCGACTACGGCTTCGGCAGGTTCCCGAACGTCATCACCGCGACCCAGATGGACCGCCAGCTCGCGCCGACGCGCCCGTTCAACACGGTGCTGCGCCCGAGCGACGGCAGGGTGCCTGACCGCATCGCCTACGTCTCCTGCGTGGGCTCGCGCGACAAGACGATGGGCAACCCCCTCTGCTCCAAGATCTGCTGCATGTACACCGCGAAGCAGAACCAGCTGATCATGGGCGCCCTGCCACTCGCGGACGTCGCCGTGCACTACATGGACGTGCGCGCCGCCGGCAAGCGGTACGAGGAGTTCTACGAGCAGGCCAAGGCGATGGGCGCCAACTACATCAAGGGGCGCGTCGCCAAGATCACGGAAAAGGACAACGGCAACCTCATCCTGCGCTACGAGGACATCGACAACGGCGGCGTGATCACCGAGGCGGAGTACGACCTCGTGGTGCTCGCGGTCGGCGTGCAGCCGAGCCGCGAGGCCGAGCGGCTGTTCCCGGACGAGACCCTGACCCTCGACGACTTCTTCTTCGTCGGCGAGGCCGACGAGGACCTGAGCTCAGGCAAGACCAACCTGCCAGGCGTCTTCGTGGCCGGCGCGGCCTCGGGCGCAAAGGACATCGTGGACTCGATCCTGCACGCCGGCTCCGCCGTGGCGCAGGCCGCGGCCCACCTCGAAGAGGCCGGCGCGAAGAAGGTGACCGTATGAGCGAGCGGCGGATCGGCGTTTTCATCTGCCACTGCGGCGGCAACATCTCGGACTACGTCGACGTGGCGGCGGTCCGGGACGCGGTGAAGGACGAACCGGACGTGGTGGTGGCCGAGACGACCATCTTCGCCTGCGCCGACGCGACCCAGACCGACATGGTGCAGGCGATCAAGGACCAGAACCTGGACGGACTCGTGGTGGCGTCCTGCTCGCCGAAACTGCATACGTTCACGTTCCGAGGCGTGGCCAAGCGGGCGGGCATGAACCCCTACACCTACACGCAGGTCAACATCCGCGAGCAGGACTCGTGGGCCCACACCGACGATCCGGAAGGCGCGACGCGCAAGGCGATCAGGCTCGTCAAGGCCGGCATCGCCAAGACCCGCCTCTCGGCGCCCCTGAGCCCGCTCGAGGTCGAGACGACGCCGCGGACGCTCGTGATCGGCGGCGGCATCGCGGGCCTGCGTGCGGCGATCGGCCTCGCCGACATCGGCCTGGGCGTCTACCTGATCGAGAAGGGGCCGGAGGTCGGCGGCTGGGTCGCCAAGTTCGGCAACATGTATCCCCAGGGGCGCCAGGGCAGGAAGCTGATCGAGGAGCTCGTGTCGGAGGTCGCGCGGCGACCGTCGATCAAGGTGTTCACGAACGCGGAACTGCAGTCGAAATCGGGCAGCTTCGGCAACTACAAGGTCGAGATCCGGGTGGGCGGCACCTCTTCGCTGGGCATCGCGCTCGAGGTCGGCTCGATCGTGGTCGCGACCGGCTTCGACACCTACGAGCCGGAGATCGGCGAGTACGGCTACGGCATCGACGGCGTCGTGACGCTGCCGAAGTTCAAGGAACTCGTCGACCATGCGGCTGGGCCGCTCAGCTACCACGGCAGGCCGGTCAAGACGGTCGCGTACGTCTACTGCGTCGGCAGCCGCCAGCCCGAGGGCAACGCCTACTGCTCGCGCTACTGCTGCGCCGCGACGGTCCACGCCTCGATCGAGGTGGCGAACCTCGACCCGCAGGTGCACCAGTACCACCTCTACCGCGACATGCGCACCTATGGGAAGTACGAACTGATGTACACCGAGTCGCGCGAGCGGGGCTCGGTCTACATGAAGTATCCCGAGGACACCCCACCCACGGTCGCCCGGAACTCCGCCGGACAGCTCACCGTCACGACCCACGACACCCTCACCGGCGGCGAGGAACTGACGATCAGGGCGGACCTGGTCGTGCTGGTGACTGGCATGGTGGCGCGCAAGAACGCGCCTCTCGTCAGCATCCTCAAGCTGCCGCTGGGCAGCGACGGCTTCTTCAACGAGATCCACCCGAAGCTCCGCCCCGTCGAGACGGTGGTGGACGGCGTGCTGATCGCGGGTGCCTGCCAGGGTCCGAAGAACTCGTCGGAGAGCGTCGCCTCGGGGCTCGCCGCCGTGACGCAGAGCGCCGCCATCCTCAAGAAGGGCGTCGCCGAGCTCGATCCGATGGTGGCGCAGGTGGACGCCGACAAGTGCACCTGGTGCGGCCTGTGCGAGGAGACCTGCCCATACGCGGCGGTCGACCGGACCGAGGTCACGGGCAAGACCGTGGCGGTTGTGAACCCGGCCGTCTGCAAGGGCTGCGGTGGCTGCGCACCCGTCTGCCCCGAGGACGCCATCGACCTCAGGGGTTACACCGATGCCCAGATCCGGGCCATGATCGAGAACCTGGCGGAGGTGCCTGTCCTATGAGCCGCATACCCCGGGATATCCGGGAGGTCATCCGCGAGGAACCTCTGATGCACCGGCACATCCTCAAGGCCGTCGCGGCGGGACCGCGCACGGTGCCCGAGATCGCGGAGGCGATCGGCCACCCTTCGGAGGAGGCCCTCTTCTGGGTGATGGGGATGCGCCGCTACGGACTGCTCACGGAATCGAAGGAACCCACCGACGAGGGCTTCTTCACCTACGCCGCGGTGGGCGGGGGGGTGGCCCGATGAGTGTGCTGGTCGATGCGGGGCTTCTGCAGGACATCAAGAAGTTCGGGGCGGCCGACGTCTCCGAATGCTTCAGTTGCGGCAACTGCACGGCGATCTGTCCGCTCTCCGGCAACGACGGCACCTTCCCGCGACGCATGATCCGTTACGCCCAGGTGGGCATGAAGGACGCCCTGCTCTCGAGCAAGGAGCTCTGGACGTGCTACCACTGCGGCCTCTGCTCCGACACCTGCCCGACCCAGGCCGACCCCGGCGGGTTCATGGCGGCGGCGCGGCGCTACGCCATCGCCAGCTACGACCGCACCCGCCTCGCCTGGCTGATGTACACGCAGCCTGTGCTCGCCAGTTTGTTCGCGATCGTGCTGGCTGCCTTCTTCGCCTTGTTCATGTACGCCGAGCACGGCGCCCAGAGCCACAGGTCCATGGCGCTCTTCGGCTTCATCCCGGAGCCGCTCATCCACTACACGGGGCTCGTGGTGATGGTGCTCGCCTTCCTTGCAGGCATCGCCGGCATCGCTGCCATGGCGAGCAGCATGTCGCGGCGCGAGGTGAAGATCCGCGGGAAGAGCCGTGTCAGCGGCTGGCGGGCACTGTGGTCCGCCATCGGCGTCGAGTCGATCGGACAGCGGCGCTACCGCGCCGACTGCGCCACGGCGCAGGAGGAGAAGCCTTGGTACCGGCGCCGCTGGCTGATCCATTCCTTGACGATGTGGGGCTTCCTCGGACTCCTGCTCGCGACCGTCGCCGACTACGGCCTCAGCCTGATCGGCGTCAAGATGCCGGGCACACCGGTGGCGATCTGGTACCCGACGCGCCTTTTGGGCACGCTCGCGGGTCTCGCGATGGTCTATGGCGTGACGATGTTCTTCATCGACCGCGTCCGCAAGGACAATCAATCGGCGA
>JAJZQO010000119.1 GCA_021847575.1 Bacillota bacterium
GACGCAGGGTGCGGACCCGCATGCCGGGTGGTGTGGGAGGGGCGGATCGGTGACCGATCCCCCCTATCCCGATTGCGCAAACGCACGTTCGGGAAAGGGACTTTTCCATCAGGGCGGGAATCGCTAACGAGCAGAAGCCAGGCAAGGGGGGATCCCCGTAGCGGACCAGTACGTCCACGTGCCCGAGGAGGTCATCGTGGCGCGCGGCCTCGAGAAGAGCTATGGCGACGTCCACGCGGTCAAGGGTGTGGACTTCACGATCCGGCGCGGCGAGTGCTTCGCCTTCCTCGGACCGAACGGCGCGGGCAAGTCGAGCACGATCCGCATGCTTTCCTGCCTGTCGCCGGTCACGCGCGGCGAGCTGACGGTGCTGTCGCTGCCGGCGGGCATCGGCGAGCGCCGCATCAAGGAGCGGCTCGGCATCGTCTCGCAGGACGACAATGTGGACCCGGATCTCAGCCTGATGGAGAACCTCATGGTTTACGCGCGCTACTTCAGCATGCCACGGGCCGAGGCGCTCGAGCACGCCCAGGCCCTGCTGGCGTTCATGCAGCTCGAGGGCCGCTCGCGCGCCGCGGTGCGGGAACTCTCGGGGGGCATGCGCCGAAGGCTTGTGATCGCGCGCGCCCTGATGCACAGGCCGGACATCCTCGTGCTCGACGAGCCGACGACAGGGCTCGACCCGCAGGCGCGCCTGCTGGTCTGGGGAGTGGTGCAGCAGCTCAAGTTGCAGGGTGTCACGATCGTGCTCACGACCCACTACATGGACGAAGCCGAGCGACTTGCGGACCGCGTCGTCGTAATGGACCACGGGCGCATCCTCGAGGTGGACCGGCCGCGGCCGCTCATCGAACGAACGGTGGGCAGGGAGGCGGTCGAGATCTGGCAGCGGCCCGGCGAGGACGATCGGGCCTTCATCGCGGCGGCGGGCCCAGACCTGATGCTCTCGGACCGGCACGGCGACACGTTGGTGCTCTACGCCGCAGAAAGCGGCCGCATCGGGCAGGCCTTGAGCCGCGAGGGGCTGCAGCCCGAGCGCATGCTGGTACGGCCGACGAACCTTGAGGACGTCTTCCTCACTCTGACCGGGAGGGACCTGCGCGAATGAACGGCGGCAAGGGCCTAATGCAGGCGGCAGCCGCCGTCTGGTGGCGGGACTTCGTTGCGTGGCGCAAGTTCTGGCGCTCATCCATCCTCCTCAACTTCGGCGAGCCGCTTACGAACCTGCTCGCGCTCGGCATCGGGCTCGGCGCCTACGTTGCCGTGATGCAGGGCGTGACGTTCCTGCAGTTCATCGCGCCTGGACTGCTCGCGGTCACGGCGATGAACGCGGTCACTTTCGATGCGGGTTTCGAAACCTACGACAAGCTCAACAGCAGCGGCGTGTACGCCGCGATGCTGACGTCGCCCTTGACGGTGCCCGAGATCGTGGTCGGCGAATACCTCTGGGAGGCGACGCGGGCCATCCTCTACGGTTCCGTCTTCTTCATCGTCATCCTCGCGTTCGGCCTCGTCCACTCGCTGTGGTCGCTCCTGTTGCCGGTGCCGCTCGTGCTGTTCGGCGTCCTCTTCACCGCGCCCGCCCTCTTTGTCGCCGCTGTTGCCCGCACGCACGAGCAGCTCTTCTACTACTTCAGCCTCGTCATCACGCCGATGTTCATGTTCAGCGGCGTCTTCTTTCCCGTCGGCCACCTGCCCTGGCTCGTCCGTGACATCATCTACATCCTGCCTCTCTATCATGGCGTCGAGCTGACACGCGCCCTGGTGCTCGGGCAGGTGAACTCCGGGCTTCTCTGGCAACTCGTGTGGCTCGTCGGCTACGCGGCCGTGCTCGCATATCTGCCCGTGCGGGCCCTGGCGCGCCGTCTGACGACCTGAGCGCGGCCGCCGCACAGAGCGGCGGCGGATCGGCCCTTGAAGGGGGAGTCGCGGTGCGGGTGGCGGTGAGCGGCAGTCACGGCTTGATCGGCGGCAGGCTCATGGTGGAACTCCGCAAGGCGGGGCACGAGGTGACGATGCTGCAACGTGCCTCAGGGCCGGTGCCGCCCGGCGCGCAAGCCGCGCCGTGGCTCTCCGCCGGCCGGGACGTCGATGCGGTCGTGCACCTGGCCGGCAGTCCGATCGCGGCGGGCCGCTGGAGCGCGCGGCGCAAGCGCGAGATCCTCGCCAGCCGCGAAGCCGGAACCAGGCGGCTGATCGAGGCCCTCGCCGGTGCGGGGGCGCGACCGCGCGTTTTCGTCTCCGCCTCGGCGGTCGGGTACTACGGCCCTTGCGGCGATGAAGCCCTCGACGAGCAGAGGCCGCCCGGCCGCGACTTCCTCGCGGGGGTCTGCGTCGCTTGGGAAGACGCGGCGCTCGGTGCCGCGCAGGCGCTTGGCGCGCGGGTCGTGCATCTGCGCACAGGGGTCGTGCTCACGGGCGAAGGCGGCATGCTGGCGCGGCTTTTGCCGTTTTTCAGGCTCGGTCTCGGCGGCCCGGTCGGTTCCGGCCGGCAATGGCTGCCCTGGATAACCCTCGAGGACGAGGTGCGGGCCATCATGGCGCTATTGCAGCGCGAAGACGCCGCGGGAGCCTACAACCTGTGCGCGCCTTCGCCCGCGCGAAGCGACGAGTTCGCCCATGCACTGGGGAGGGTGCTGCGCAGGCCGGCGGTCCTGCCGCTACCCTCCGCGGCCGTTCGGCTGATGTTTGGCGAAATGGGCGAAGCGGTGCTGCTGGCCGGCCAGCGTGCGCTGCCCAGGAAGCTTGAGGCCGCTGGCTTCACGTTCCGCGAGCCGGCGCTCGACTCTGCGCTGCGGCACTGTCTGCAGGGCTAAGCCAGTTCCCTTGGGACATGGCTTGCCATGCGACAGCCGACTAAGGTGCACCCCGCGTGCCGTTCGGCGAAGGGGGCATCCTTTAGGCTGTCGGATCTGCAGGGAGGTCGAGAGATGGCGACAGCGACAAACACCACCACGTTTGCGGTGGATCAGGCCCACACCGATGTCGAGTTCAGCGTGCGGCACATGGGCATCAGCACGATCCGCGGACGCTTCACGAAGTTCAGCGGCAGCCTCGACGTCGAGGGCGAGCGCGTCGTGGGCGCGAAGGCGGAGATCGTGGCAAGCAGCATCCACACGAAGGAAGAGCAGCGCGACCAGCACCTGAGGTCAGGGGACTTCTTCGACGTCGAGAAGTACCCATCCATCACCTTTGTCGCGCACGAGGCCAGCGAGATGGGGCAAGGCCGCTACCGGATGGTGGGGGAACTCTCCATGCACGGCGTCACGAAGAACGTGACGATGGACCTCGAGGCGAGCCGGCCGATCAAGGATCCGTCCGGAGCGCGCCGGATCGGCTTCTCCGCTGAGGGTTCGGTCGACCGGCGCGACTTCGGGCTCACGTGGAACGCCGTCGTAGAGGCGGGCGGTCTGATGGTGGGACACGAAGTCAAGCTGCACCTGAGCGGGGAGGCGACGGCGGAGTAGCTTCGGCCGGCAGGATGCCCGCGATTCCCGGGCATCCTTAGAGAGTCTTGGACAGCCAGCCGCAAGTTAAGAGTTTCTAAGACCGGGCCAGGACAGCCACACGGCTGTCCTGGCCGGTTCTTCCATATATCCATGCCTTCACGCCGCAGTCCTGTGCGCGAAAGGCGCGCGGAACAGGCTTTGCGGCGGTCAGGAGCTGCCGGCGCCAATGGGCGGATTTGGCACCGCGCCGCGGCCTGCCCTTACGGCCGGGGCCGAATGGACCTGAGGCCTACCGTCCATTCGGAGGAGTAATCACTCGATGTATAGAAAGAGTGTAGCCAGACCCAATGGGGAGCCCCGCGCGGCAGGGAGATCGAGGTTGGCGGGATTGGCCCGTCACCTTGGGAAACGGCCTTGCCACAGGTGAGAGGGAACGGGACACAGCCCAACTATCCTGTGAGGAGGATGTACCATGCGGAACCGTCGATGGGCCGCCTTGAGCGGCCTGATCGGATCAGCGGCCATTTTGCTGGCAGCGTGCGGCGGGACGAGTACGACAGCGACCCAGGCGCCGCTGCAGAAGGCGAGCACCGTGGTGACGGCCCTGCCGCTGCAGGTCGGCATCACGGACTACGCGCCGATCGCGAACGCCTCGGCGTACACGATCTACAACAGCGGCGTCGAGT
>JAJZQO010000039.1 GCA_021847575.1 Bacillota bacterium
AGCTGATGTCCGATCCGCCCAAGGCGGACGTCGACGTGCTACTCGAGGACGGCGAGGAGTTGCCGCTCTACGGCGGCATCCGGGTGATCCACACCCCCGGGCACACCCCGGGCCATATCAGCCTCTACTTTCCAGCCCACCACCTGCTGATCTCCGGCGACGCCATGCGCGTCGTGAATGGTCAGCTCGAAGGTCCAAGTCCCGAGGCCACCCCGGACCTGCCGACGGCCCTGGCCTCGCTGCGCAAGCTGCCGGACGACGTGGACTACGTCCTCGCCTACCACGGCGGCCTGTTCGGCCCCAGGGCGTCCCAGCGGCTCAGGGAACTGCAGGGGTGAAGGATGTCCTGTCGAAACGGCGCCGGGCTTGTCCCGGCGCCGTTTCCTCGTGTTTGGCGGTTCTGAGGGTCAACCGGAAGCGTAGAGGGCGGCAGTGAAGGGATCTGCGGGTGAAGACGGCGGGGTCGTTGTGTTAGGTGGTTCGAGGGGATCAGGACATGGTTGTGCAGTGCGGCGGGCAGGTAGTCGGAAGCCGCCTATGGCTTGCGCCATGAGTTCCTCCCGCAGCAGGGCAAGGATGTCGAGGGTCGACGGTCGTCGCACCTCAGAATGACGGCGCCATTTGGGCATAGGTAGGTAGGCATCGGTGCGGGTTGGGCCGTAAGCCCGCAGGGCTGCAAGGAGCAGCATGGCGTAGACGGCAACCTGAAATTGCGGGACGCGCCATGTCGCCGCCTGAGACCAGACCTGGGCCTGATCTACGCCGAGCAGGTCCTTCTCGTCGCGGTGGTTCACCTCGATCTCCCAGCGATCGAAGTAGGCCTGCAGCAGGACGTTATCCGGGGTGACGAGATCGGTCGTAAGGAGATAGGCCGGGTCGCGGTAGTACAGGCGGCTTCCGACGCGCGGGCGGTAGCTCAATGGCTTGATGGCAAACAGCCGCAGAGGCCGATCGCGTGTTCCCGAGCGCCAGAGCACGCGAGAGACCGTCTTGTATAGCACGTTGTGGATCCTGCCGGCACCGTAGACCAAGTCGCCTTTCCACCCGAACGTGTCGTCGGCGAGGATCTCCTTGGGCGAAGGCAACGCCTCGCCATACTTGCGCCTGCGTCCCCATTTGTGCCGCTCCACGTCGGTCAGGGGACGGAACAGACGGATATCGCCGCGTGCCCTCGCGATCACCTCGACGCGCTCGGGTAGCGTGCGTAGGATATTGCGGTTGCAGTAGCCTCCGTCGACGGCCACCAAGAGGCCCCGCTCGGTGTAACCCGCTTCGTTCATGCTCCGACGCAGATCGGCGATCACCCAGGCGCCCTGCACGCTCAGGCTCTGATTGCGCTGTGCCTCCCGGTAGGCGGTCCAGGTCGCCGCGTCCGCTCGCTTGCCCGGCTTCTTGGCTGGTGGCGCCGGGTGAAAGCGCACCGGGATCGCCCGTGCCGGCCCGTTGCCTCCCTCGGGCCGCAACAAGGCGGATGCCTGGATGAAGCGATGACCGCGCAGGAAGCTCGGCGCGAAGGCGGGCGAAGCAGCGTCGTGCAGATAGCGCACGCCTGGCACGTGCCGCCCGGTCTTGCGCGTCGTGGTGTCGTCCATCGCCACGCGCAGCGGCCCGTCGCCACGCGCAGCGGCCCGTCGCCCTGTTCCAGACAACGCTGCAGGACGGGCTGGAACACCTCATTGGGCTGCCAGGGCGAACGGGAGAAGAAGCGATACGCCGCACCCCAGTCCGTGAACTGGCCCTGCACCGCGCACAGCGCCCGGCTGATCGTCCGCCGGCCCCACACCACGGCGAAACCATAGGCGAGTCGGCGGGCGTGCTCGAACGAGCGCAGTTGGGGAAAGGCCTGGCGCGTCGCTTGAAGCATCTCTTCAAACGCAGCTACCAGGCCACTGTTCATGATCCGCTACCCATCTCGGGACTGCAGGAACTCATCTGTTGGCGGCAGGGTTGGAACATTGGGCAACCCCCTTGCGCCTCTCCGCTAACAGTATATATACTGTGGGCCATCGGCGCAAGCCTACCTGGGGTGTAAAATGGCATGGGAGAGTGCAACATGTCCGATCCGCTCATTCCACTGCGGGAGCGTTATCGCCAACTCGCCGAGCAAGTGCGCGAGATTGGCTTTGTTGCCGTCGGCAGCCTGGTATCCCGCCGGACGGTCTGCGCCAACCCCGGCTGCCATTGCCACGCCGACCCGCCTCGCCTGCACGGACCTTACTTCCAACTCACGCGCAAGGTGGCGGCCAAGACCGTAACACGCCGCCTCACCCTACAACAGGCTGATCTCTACAACGAATGGCTCGCCAACGAACGTCGCCTTCGTCAGATCGTCAGCGAGATGGAGCACGTCTCTGCTGAGGCCATCGAGATCATCCTCCGGTCCCATCCCGACAGCCCCGAAACCACCTCCGAACAGTAAATGGCCAAACACGAGGAAACGGCGCCGGGCTTGTCCCGGCGCCGTTTCATCCGTCTTGACCGGTCTTTGCCGCCTGCGGGCCATTCGCGACGCCATCGGCGAAAGCCGCCTCGACCTCCCGCTCGTCGAGCCCGGCCTCGCGCAGGATCTGACGCGTGTGCTGTCCGTGCAGCGGCGGCGGCGTCCGTGGCTCGGCGGGCGTGCCGGAGAACCGCCAGGGCAGCCGCACCTGCCTGAGGTGCGGGATCAGCGGATGCTTCATCTCCACCACCGTGCCGGCGCGTTCCACCTCAGGGCTCGCGAAGACCTCGGCGACGCTGCGGATCGGCCCGCAGGGGATGCGGGCATCCGTCAGGATGCGAAGCCACTCCTCTTTGCCGCGCTGCGACAGGGCGGCGTCGATCGCCCGCTTGAGCTCCGCGCGGTGCTCGACGCGCGAGGGATTGGTCGAGAAGCGTTGGTCACTCAGCCATTCGGGATGGCCCAAGGCCTGCGCCAGACCCTTGAACTGGCGGTCGTTTCCGACGCCTAGCGTCAAGGGCCCGTCGCGCGTCTCAAAGACCTCGTACGGCGCCATGGAGGGGTGCGCGTTGCCGTGGCGCCTGGCCGGGGCCCCCGTCAGCAGGTGACTCGACGCGACATTGGCCAGCATGGCGACCTCGCACTCGAACAGCGAGACGCTCAGGTGCTGCCCCTGGCCAGTCTGGCAGCGCGCGTAGAGGGCGGCCAGAATGCCGCTGAGCAGGAAGGAACTCGTGAAGAGGTCTGCCGCCGCGACGCCAACCTTGTACGGTGGGCCATCCTCCGAACCGGTGATCGACATCAGACCACCCGCAGCCTGGATCACGAAGTCGTAGCCCGCGCGGTCGTCTCCCAGTGGATAGCCGCGCACGCTCGCGGTGATCAGGGCCGGATTGTCGCGGCGCATCGCCTCGAGCGACAGGTTGAACCGCTCGAGGTTGCCCGGACGGAAGTTCTCCACCACTACGTCGGCCCAGTTTAGGGCAAGGCGCCGCACGACGTCCTGCGCCAAGGGGCGGGTCAGATCGAGCGCGATGCTCTCCTTGTTCCTGTTGACGCCCAGGTAGTAGGCGGATTCGCCGGCTACGAAGGGCGGTCCCCAGCTCCGCGTCTCGTCGCCTTCCCGCACATGCTCCACCTTGATCACCCGTGCGCCGAGTTCGCCGAGCGACATGGTCGCATACGGGCCTGCCAGCACCCGGGAAAGGTCCAGGACGCGCACACCCGCGAGCGGCCCAGCGGCCGCCGCTCTAGCCATGCGCCGTCAAGGCCGCCAGCGCCCGATGTGCTGCGGCGACATCGTCCAGGTTGTTGTAGGGACCGAAGGAGAAGCGGACGCCTGGCGGAACGAACTCGCCGACCCCTCGCGCGATCACGCGGTGCTCGCTGGCCAGACGCTCCAGGGCATCTGCGGGGCCCTTGGGAAACTGCACCGTGCACATCGCAGCCGCGCTGGGCACCCGCACGAACTCCACACCGCTTGGCAGGCCATCGATGAATGTCTGCGCCAGCAGCCGCTGATGCTCCTCGATCACCTGGGCGCCGATCTCGGACCTCAGGGCGAGAGCGGCGTCCAGTCCCTCGTAGAGCGGCCAGTTGGCCGTCCCGACCTCAAACCGGCGAGCCTCGTGCCGCCACGGCACCCCCTCATCCTCGCGACCCGCGAGATCGTGCTGGGCGGAGCCGCTGCCTGCCGGCAGCAGCCCGAGCCCGGCAAGCGCCGTCTCGCGGATATACATCCCCGAGGTGCCGACAGGGCCCAGCAGCCACTTGTGACCCGCGAAAGGATAGAAGTCCGGGTCGATTGAAGGGAGGTCGACGCCGATCTGGCCGACGGCCTGCGCGCCGTCGATCAGCGACAGTACGCCGCGGCGCCGGCAGAGTGCCACGATCTCTTGCGCCGGCAGCACCCGCCCGCTGGTCTGCAGCACGTGGCTGACAGCGACCAGTCGCGTGCGTGGCCCGATCAGCCGGGCGAGGTCCGCGATCAGGCCCGCGTCGTCCTCGGCCATCGGCCAGGCGACCACCCGGATGCGCCCCATCGCCTCGAGTGCCCGCCACGGGTAGCGATTCGCCGGATGCTCCTCGGTCCCGACGATCACCTCGTCGCCTGGCTGCCACGGGAGACCCTGGGCGATCCAGTTGACGGTCTGCGTGACGTTGGCGGCCAAAGCGACCCCCGACTGCGGCACCCCCAGCATGAGAGCCAGCGCCCGGCGCACCTGCGACATGCCGTCGCGCCGTCGCTCGTAGGCCTCGGGCCAGCCGGCCCCCTCTACCTGCCATTGCTCGTAGGACTTGAAAAAGCGCGTCGTCACCGTCTGTGGCGCAGCGCCTAGCGTTCCGGTATTCAGATACGTCTTGCGGCGCAGGACCGGTACGTCCGCACGCAAGTCACTAAGCGTGTAAGCCACGGCCAATCCCCCTTGTCATTGCTGTTACGCCGGATCGGGATCAGTCACCTTCCTCAGGCTCTGCTATAGTCCTATGGGACGACCCACCGCAGCACGTTCGAAGGCGGGCGAACGGAAACGACGGAACGCATGAAGGACCGGACGACGGCGAGGCTACAACGGTTCTACGGCATGGCCCACCGGCTTTACGACGTGTTCATGTTCGAATCGTCCCAGGAGATCTGGGAGGCTGTGCTCGCCCTGCTCCGCCCGGCGCCGGGCGAGCGGTTGCTCGACGTCGGCTGCGGCACCGGCCGGCTCGCGATCGCGCTTGCGGATCTGGTCGGCGAGGAGGGCAAGGTCTCCGCTGTGGACGTTTCCCCTGCCATGCTCCGCCAGGCCGGGCGCCAGATCGCCCGCACGCCACTGGCAAGCCGCATCGATCTGAGGCTGGCCGACATCCGTACCCTGCCCTATCCGGACGGCGGCTTCGACGGGGCCACGGCAAGCCTCGTGCTGGAACTGCTGAACGATGAGGGCGTACGGTCGGCACTGCGCGAACTGCGCCGCGTCGTGCGCCCCGGTGGCCGCGTCGTGCTTGCGTCGCTGGCGGAGGAGATGCCTTACGGTCGCACGCTGGCCTTCTATCTCGTGCTGCGGCGCATCCTTTCGCTCTCGGCGCTCGGACGACCGCTCATCCTGCGCAGGCTCGCCTCCGACGCAGGCTTCGTGAGCCGCATCTCGATGCGCCGCAGCCTGCTCCGGCTGCCGATCGACATCCTCATCTGCGAGGTGCCGAAAGGGACCTGAAAAAGCGGCAGCATCTTGCCCGGCGCCTGCCGCCTGAACCCTCCGTGGTTCGGGCGGCATCGTCTTTACCCGGTGCGAGCAGACTGTGGAAGTGCTGTCGTGCCATCGAGTCCGACCCGAGATCACAGTCTCGCACGTCTCTTTGGCCCATGCGTCGGGGCCTAAGCGGCCCTTGACCGATGTAGGCACAAATTCGACGGTCTATTAGGTGGACCTAACTTCGGCCGAACCTAGGACAAGGGGGTACGCGATGCGGCGCGATGAGGCCGGCTACGCCGTGACGCACAAGCCTGCGCGATCCGCTGCGCGCCCCGGAGCAGGCGCGTCCGGTATCCTGCCGCGCGCCGCTGCGCGCCCGGGCCTGCTGCTCGCGGCCTCGGTCATCGGGCCGGGTCTCATGGTCATGCTGGCCGACACGGACGCCGGCAGCATCGTTACGGCCGCGCAGTCCGGCGCCCTCTGGGGCTACGGCATGCTGTTGCCGCAACTTCTGCTCATCCCGGTCCTGTTTGTCGTCCAGGAGATGACGGTGCGGCTCGGCGTGCTGACGCAGCGCGGCCACGGCGAACTGATCAGAGAGGTGTTCGGTGCACCCTGGGCCGTGCTCTCGGTGGCCACGCTCTTTATCGCGGCCGTGGGCGCGCTCGTCACCGAGTTCGCGGGCATCGCCGGCGTAGCGGAGCTGTTCGGCGTTCCGGTGACACCGACGGTCCTGCTCGCCGCTCTCCTCCTGATCGGGCTCGGACTCACGGGTGGCTACCGCCGTGTCGAGTACATCGGCGTCGCGCTGGGCCTGTTCGAACTCTTCTTCCTGCCGGCGGCGTGGCTGGCGCACCCGAGCGCTGCCGCCATGGTGCGCGGCCTCGGCCATCTGCCGCTCGGTCAGAGTGGCTATCTCCTGCTCCTCGCCGCCAACGTCGGCGCCGTCATCATGCCATGGATGGTCTTCTACCAGCAGGGAGCCGTCATCGACAAGGGACTGAGACCAGGCCAGTTGCGTGGCGCGCGCCTCGACACCCTGCTGGGCGCCATCGTCACGCAGCTCGTGATGATCTTCGTCGTGGTCGCCGTCGCCGCGACCATCGGGCGCTCGGGACACCCCACCGCCCTGCAGGGCATTCCCGAGATCTCAAGGGCGCTGGAGCCCTTCCTCGGTTTCGCCGGCGCGAAGCTCGCCTTCGGCCTGGGCATCCTGGGCGCATCGCTCGTCGCCGCGATCGTCGTCTCGGTGGCGGCGGCCTTCGGTGTCGGGGAAGCCTTGGGCTACCCGCACAGCCTCAACCGCAAACTGAGCGAGGCGCCGCACTTCTACCTCGCCTATGGCCTCGCCCTGGCGCTGGGCGCAGGCGTCGTCCTGACCGGTCTGCCGCTCGTCCATCTGACGATCGACATCGAGGTGATGAACGCCATCCTCCTGCCGGTCGTGCTCGGCTTCCTCGTGGCGCTCGAGGCCAGAGCCCTGCCGCGTCGCCTGCGCATGCACGGCCCGTACCGCCTCTTTGTCTATCTTGCGACAGGTTCGGTGATCGTCGTCGGCCTCGTCACGACGTTCCACGCCGTGCTGGGCTGACTATCGTCGTCCGGCCCGATCATTGCCACGCGATGCCCGCGAGAAACGACCATGTATTGTCAGCCACGGCCTCGGGCGCCTCGTCGAGCAGTTCGTGGCTCGCCTGTCCCAGCACCCGGACGTCGAGCGAAGGCAGCTTGCGCATGAGCGCCGCCACGCCTGCCCGCCGCTGCCCCTCCATCTCCTCCGGCCGACCGGCGCGCAACAGCATGGCCCGGGGAACGTCGACAGGCGCAAGCTTCTCCGGCCCATGGGCCGCGATCAGGTCGAGCGCGTCCGCGCAGCTCCGCGCGTCGACGCGCAGGCAGACGCGGCCCTCGCGCTCCATCATCATGGCCCGCGCCGCCGCCTGCGCGGCGCTGTCCCAGATCGGCGCTTCCGCCTGGGCCCGCTCGAGGAATGCGTCCCATGTCCTGAACGTGTATTCGGCGATCTGCCGTCGGCATGCGGAGTGGCGCTCCTCCGGCGTCCCTTCCTGGTGCAGGTAGCCGCCGTCGTAGAGCAGAAGGCCCGCGGTTGCGCTGCGGAGCCCATGATCCGCCGCAACCGCGGACAAAGCGGCCACCGCGCCGTAGGAGTGTCCAGCGAGCACCGCGCGCCGAATGTCGAATGCTTCGAGAACCGCACGCCACACCAGGGCGGCGTCCTGACCGCCCTGCAGCGGCAGCGGGTCTGTGAGCCCATGGCCTGGCGGATCCAGCGCGACGAGAAGGCAGTCTTTGGCCTCCGCCTGGCCGAGCAGGCGCAAGAACGCTTCCGCCGTGCCACCGAGGCCGGGCCAAAGCACCATCGCGCATGGGCCCTGTCCCGCGTAGAGGACGCGCATGGTCCCCCGGCCGATACCGATTCGCCGCTGCTGCAAACTGGTGCGCCTCCCCAAGCCGCGCGTCGCTGCTAGTTGCTCGCGATCCGTCTGAAGACGAGGTACGAGTACACCACCGCGACCAGGACGCTGCCCAGGACAGAGACCAGCAGAAGGATGCGGCCGGCCTGCGGCCAGAAGGGCAGCAGGACGATCGGCAGGAGGCCGCCCACCATCATGACAGGCCCGGCGAAGCGGTGCGTGCGCCGCCAGACCTCCTCGTTGGCCAGGGTCCACGGCGTGCGGATGCCCACGAAGTAGTTGTGGCGGACGCGCCCGAGGGAGTTGCCAATGAACATGAAAAGCATGCCGACGACCAGCACCGCGACATTGCCCACCTGCAGCGGATGGCCAAGCCCCCGCCACATGCTGGCCGCGAACATGAGCGCGACGACCAGGACCACAAGCAGGCGCAGCGCCCGGAGGAACGGCAGGAAGGCCGGGTAGTTGCGGCGCCGCGGGTCGATCACGGGAGCCACCAGGAGCAGAAGCCAGACCAGGACCGACACGCCGACGGGGACGAACACGGCCCCCGCCGGCGACATCCACCCGTTTGCCTGGCCGTTCAGGCCGAAGTGCGTCGGCACCCGCGCAGGCAGATGCGGCATGGCCCAGATGCCCGCGCTGAGCATGAGCAGCCACACAAGGTAGACCGCCCAGTCGTGTCGCGCCTCTCGGCGGATGTCGTATTCCGGCATGCTACTTCCCATCTTTCGCGTCCCCCCTTGCTCCCGCCTCGCCATGGCGCAGGATGTCGAAGCCCCAGCCCAGGGCTTCCTGCAACACCGTGGTGTGAAGCGAATAGATGATCATTTGCCCCTGACGGCGCGACAGAACAAGTTCCGCCTGACGCAGGGTGTTGAGATGATGGGAGATGCTCGGCTTCGACAGACTGAAGGCCGCCGCGATCTCACCAGCGTTCAGGTCGCCCCGGCTGAGCATCCGCAGAATTTGTCGGCGCGTCGGATCCGAGAGTGCCTGGAACACATCGCCGAGCGCCACAGGCGCACCCCCTCGAGTATTTTGATCATCATCGAAATTTCTGCGCGCGTCAACCCCCTGGGGAAGCCTGCCAAACGAGCGTAGTCAGACGGCCCATGGCCCGGACGCTCGCCGCGCCGAGATGGCAGGTCGTACCAGCTCATCCCAGGTTGGTCGACCGCGGCCGCAGTGATCCGGCCACCATGCGCCTCATGCCGAACACGGCATCTTGCCTTCCCGCGATATGGGCCGCAATGCGCTTTATCGCCCGCACAAAGGCGACAAGGTCCGTATGCTGGCCATGTTGCCCCTTGCACCGCGGCGAGTGGACCTAGTGCATGCGCCACTTTTCACTAGGTGTTAGGCCCACTTTGTCACGCGGAATGCCATCCTTCTCCTGCAGGTGGCCAGGGTGAGGGTACATTGCCCTGCCAACCGACACCCCTCCAGAACCATGTGAAACGGACTACATGCTCATATGGCCCAGGGTGTTCAAGCACGATAGTTGTTGCAGGCAGACGCCCGCAAGGGCGAGGCGCCAAGGGCCGCAGGGCGCCCTGCCAAGGGGAGGCTAAGTTCCATGATCGACTATCTTGCCGTCATGCTCGTATCCGTAGGTGCCGGTCTTGCACTTCTCGCTCTGTACCTCTTCGTGAACCCGGCTCCCGAGAACCGTCCCACCTGGGGCTTCGGCTTCGGCGCCACCGCCCTCATCCTGGCGTCCACCGCGATCCCGATGATCGTCAGCTGGCCGCTTCCCGGCAGCTACAACGTAGCCTTCGGTGAGCCCGCGCTGATGTTCGGCGCCCTCTTCACCGTCGCCGGTCTCGCTCTCGTCTTCCGGCTCGAGCTCCTCGGACCGGCGATCTGGGGCTTCTTCGCCGGCATCACGGCCGTCATCGTCGGCCAGCAGATCATTGCCCACGGTATGACCAAGGAGCCGGGCGTCGCAGGTCTGGGCTTCATTCTCGCCGGCATCGGCGGCATCCTCACGCTGCCGGCAGTCGCCATGAAGAACCAGCGCTGGATCGCGCTCATCGCGGCCGTCGTGCTCGCCGTCGCAGCCATTGTGTGGCTCTACACCGGATTCAACTCCTACCCCGGCCACATCGCGGACTTCGCCAAGTACGTACCTGCCTACATGAAGTAGCTTCCGCTCAGGAGAACATCGCGGCGGCTCTCCCAAGCCAGGGTCCGGACCAGCGGTCCGGACCCTGGCTTATTGCCGTCGCAGGTGGCGCGACGATCCGACACGGATCGCTTTGCGCACACGTCGTTCTGGCCGCTCCCGGTCAACCGACCTCCTCCCGCTCCGCGGGGTACGCAAGGTGACTGCGGCTTTCCGCGATCTCGCGCAGGACAAGGACTGCCTGCGCAAGCTCGCTGAAGGTCGTATAGAGCGGGTGTGGGCCGAAGCGCACGATGTTTGGCGGGCGGAAGTCCGGCACGACACCCCTGTCCTTCAATGCACGGCTGAGGCGCGCCGCTTCGGCATGCTCGAGCGCCACATGCCCGCCGCGACCGTCCGCCTCCCGCGGCGTCGCGACCCGGAATCCGAACTCCGCCAGGCAATCGTCCGCCAGGGCGATCAAGAAATCCGTCAGGCGCAACGAACGCTGCCGCACGGCCTCCATCCCCACCTCGCGATAGATGGCGAGGCTCCCGAGCAGAGGGACCGCGGCCAGCACGGGCGGCGTCCCGACCTGCAGCGCTCCGCTGTCATGGGCCGCTGCCATTTCGGACGCCATGTCGAATTGACTTGACTTGTCGCTGCCGAACCAGCCGGCCATGCCAGGCCGAACAGGCAGATGGCGGCGGTGGACGAAGAGGCCGCCGATCGCGCCGGGCCCGCCGCACAGGTACTTGTAGGTGCAGAAGAAGGCGAAGTCCGCGTCATCGCGGTGCAAGTCGAGCGGCACCGCGCCGACGGCGTGGGACAGATCCCAAGCGACAGGCACTCCGCGCCTGTGCGCCGCCCTCGTGATCTGCGCGATCGGCAGAAGCTGGCCCGATCGGTAGAGCACCCCTGGCAGCACGGCCAGGGCGACGTCGCCCGCGAGGGCCGCCAGAATATCCGTCGCCGCCAGTGTCAGGCCGTCGCCGCTCTGCACGAGGCGCATGCTGCGGTGTGGGTCCATGCCTCGCGCCTCAAGGTGGCTGCGCACGGCATAGAGGTCGCTCGGGAACTCGAGCGCGTCGATCACGATGACGTGCCGGTCACCCTCCGGACGGTAGAAGGTCTGTAGGATCTGGTGCAGGTTCAACGTCGTCTGCGCGGTGGCCACCACCTCGCCGGGCTCGGCGCCGACGATGGCCCCGAGCTGCCCGCCAAGCGTCTCCGCAAGGTGGAACCATGGCACCTTGGCGTCCTGCCAGCCTGCGACGCCGAGGCGCCGCCATTCGCCGATCGTCTGCTCGAGTTCGGCGAGGCCGCGGTGCGTCAGGGGTCCAAGCGAGTTCCCGTCGAGATAGACGACCCCGTCGGGCAGCAGAAACTCACGGCGCAGCTCGGCGAGGGGGTCGTCCTTGTCCATGCGCATGGCGGTCTCGTGCCAGTCTTGGCTTTGCAACGTCGCTCAACTCCAATGCGGCTGCAATGCGGGCGGCTTCGTGTTGGCGAGGCGGTCCACCTGCAGACCTCGGGCTTGCTGGGCGTCGCTGCGCGCGACGCGGGCCTGGCGCAATCTCCCGCAGGAACGGGACCAACCCTTCCCGAATGGCGGGGAAACCGCAGTTTCCGCCCCACGTCGTTCAGGAGGGCTTTCTTTGCCACGCCTGCTCGCCGCGCTGTTTGCCAGCGCCGCGTTGATTGTCGTCGCCGCCTTCAGCCTGACCGTTTCCGCGACCGGCCCCGGCCCGATCCCGACCGGAGGCGCCTGGCAGCCACTCGGCCCTGCGCCCGTCTTCCACGACCCCTATGCGGGCAACGAGAGCGGCCGCGTGACGTCGCTCGCCGCAGCCGGCGGGGACCTGTACGCCGGGTCCGCCGGCGGCGGCGTGTGGCTGACGAAGGACAACGGGCAGACCTGGCGTCCCCTGTCCGACCACACGAGCGACATGGCGATCGGGGCGCTCGCCGTCCAGCAGGATCCCACGGTGATCTACGCCGCCACGGGCGAAAACGACGACTGCGGCGACTGCTACTTTTCCGAGGGCGTCCTGCGCAGCTCGAACGGCGGCCGGACCTGGAGCCTGCTCGGCAGGCAGGTCTTCTATGGGCATTACCTGTCCGCCATCCTGCTCGATCCGGGCGACCGGGAGCGCATCTTCGTCGCCGGAGACCTCGGCCTCGAGGAGTCCCAGGACGGAGGTCGGACCTGGCATCTGCGGCTCGCCGCCGCCACCACCCAGCTCGCCTGGGGGCCAGGTAGTCCCAGAACGCTGTTCGCCGCCGTCGAGGGCGTCGGCGTCGAGGTTTCGCACGATCTCGGCCGGACTTGGCACGTGCTCTCGGGCGGTCTCCCCCACCAGAGTCCGCTGATCGGGCGCGTCGCGCTCGCTTTGGCCCCCGGCAGGCCCGGGACCATGTACGTGAGCATGGCCACCTTGAGCAGCCGCTGCACGGAGTGCCTGATGGGGCTCTACGTGACGCACGACGGTGGCCGGACGTTCACGCAGATCCGTCACGTGCCGGACTTCCTGCGCGAGCCGCACACAGCGCCGGCGCAGGCCCAGGGCGACTACGACCAGGTGCTCGCGGTTTCGCCGACAAACCCGCAGGAGCTGTTTGCGGGCGGGGTCGAACTCATGCTGACATACAATGGCGGCAGGACCTGGACCGACCTGGCCCGGGCGTTCTATCTCCACACCGACCAGCACGCGCTGCTCTTCACCGCGGACGGCCTCGACATCGGCAACGACGGCGGCGTCTACCAGCTGACGCCGCGAGACCATCTGCGCGATCTCAACACGAACCTGTCGATCACGCAAGTGTATCCGTCCCTGGCCGTGTCCCCGCATGGCAGAAGAGTTCTCGCCGGATTCCAGGACAACGGCACGGCGCTACTCAACGTCGGCAAGGACCGCTGGACGTCCCTGATGGGCGGCGACGGCGGCTGGAACGCATTCGGGGCGGGCAAGCGGCCGCTGCTGCTCAGCGAGGCCGACGGCGCCTTGCAGGAGTCGGGCAGCGCCGGCCGACGCTGGCGCTCGCCTCAGCCGCCGGTCGGACCGGAGGGTGTCAACGCGTTCACCATCGACCCGCAGCATCCCAACATCCTCCTGGCCGGGGGGCGTCAGATCTGGCGCTCGGTCCGCGACGGGGGCGGCTGGCGCCCCGTGACGCATCTCAGGGGGACGGGTCTCGTGACGGCGATCGCCTTCGCGTCCGGCAGCGGCGAGATCGCCTATGCCGGCTGGCAGAACGGCCAGGTCGCGTTTTCCGAGAACGCCGGACTCACCTGGCGGCTGATCTCGCCAGCCGAGTGGCCGTCGCTGTGCACCGGCGTCGGCCAGGACGGGCTCGACACCTATGTCACCGACATTGCCCCGATGCCGGGCGACCCCTACAGGGCCTTTGTCAGCATCGCGTTCAACATGCCGCAGTCTCTGCCGGACTGCCCGTTCGTCTTCGAGACGCCCGCCGCGAACGCCCCTTGGCCCGCCTGGGCCAACGTGACGGGCAATCTGCCAGGCTTCTCCGTACTTGGGCTCTACGCCGCGCGCAACGGCGTCGCCGCCGCCACTGGACAGGGCGTCTACTGGAGCACGCGCCTCGACGCGCACTGGCAGCCTCTCGGTCGCGGGCTGCCGCAGGTGCAGACAACGACGCTCTCTTCACTGCCCTCCGGCGACCTTCTGCTGGGCACCTACGGCAGGGGCGTCTGGGAACTGCCCGCGCCCGGCAGACCCGCAAGCGCGATGCGGTTGCGGCGCCGCTAGCCCGGACGGACACGCCCGCATGCCGGACCGCCAGGGCAGATGTGCGCCTGCGGCGAAACCCCGGCATACCCGACAAGGATCCGCACCGAAGGAGCCAAGGCATGGAAGTCGTTCTCTACACCGATGGAGCGTGTTCCGGCAATCCCGGGCCAGGCGGGTGGGCCGCCGTGCTGATCTGGGGCGAGCGGCGCAAGGAGATTTCGGGTTACTCCCCCAGCACCACCAACAACCGCATGGAACTCACCGCGCTGCTTGAAGGTCTCGCGGCGCTCAAGACGCCCTGCACTGTGCAGGTGCACTCGGACTCGACCTATGTCGTGAACGCCTTCCGGCAGGGCTGGCTCACGCGCTGGCAGCGCAACGGCTGGCGCACCTCGCAGGGATCCGCCGTGGAGAACCAGGACCTCTGGCAAGCCATCCTGCGGACGGCCGAGCCGCACGACGTGAAGTTCAACTGGGTCAAGGGACACGCCAGAAGCACCGAGAACAACCGCTGCGACGAGCTGGCGCGCGAGGCCATTCGCCGTCATGGGCCCGCCGCGCCCTGACTTTCTCACAGCGCACCGGCCAGGCCAGCCAAGGGCCTGGCCGGTTCTATCTCCCAGGACAAGCCCATGGGATGGAGCAACTCCGGCACCACGGCAATGGTTCCCTGGCGGCCATAAGGGCTATCCCATGGCGAGCTCACTGACACCGGCGGCGCTGCATCACCCATGCGGTCGGCGATCTCGCTGAATACGAGGGGATCGGATCTGACCCATCCCTGATGGCGCGCCCCGCGTTATGGCCCTCCAGTCACGCCAAAGTGGCCCCAGGCCGGCCGAGCGCCTTCACGAACACGACTCGTGGTCCGCCCGGGCCGTCGTAGTCCGTGTGCACCGGCACGCCATCCACCTCGGCGTCCCCCGGCACGAGACGGAAGCCCATGGCGCGGTGGAAGGCGATCGACCCCTTGTTCACGGGCGCAGTGATGCAGTGCACCTCCGTTGCGCCACGATCCGCGGCCAGCGCGAAGAACCGCTGGTAGAGCGTGCGCCCCACGCCCTGACCGCGTACGGCGGGATCGACGCCGACAAAGTGGATGTAGGCCTCGCCCGGTCGGGACTGGGACAGGAAGCCGACCAGAAAGGCAAGCACCCTCCCGTCTGCCTCGACGGCGAAACTCGTGTCCGTGAAGTGCTGAAAGAACAGCCGTTGCAGATGATGCGACATTTGACGCCCACCCCACCAGTCGTCGAGCACCCGGATGATCGCCGCATAGTCCTCCTCGCGCAGCTCACGCAGCATGCAACCCCTCCTCGTCCGGCCAACGTTGCGCAAACCCGGCACCTCATGCGTTACCGCTGGGCACCGCTCGGCTGTCGGCAGGCGGTCGCGTTTCCCGCGCTCCCGGCGAGGGGTTCTCCGCGGAGCCGCGCAGGTCCGCTGTGAGGTAGCGTTGCAGGGTCGGACCTACGGCCGCCACCAGTTCGTCCACCGGCATGGAGGCGATCGGCTCGATCTTGATGAGCGTCCGCGCCACCAGCAGACCGAAGACCTGGCTGCCGACGAGCGCCACGCGCAGATCCCTGTCCGGTTCCGGCAAGTCCCTGCCCAGCCGCGCGAGGACGACCTGCCCGAGAAACTCCCGCAGCATGGCTGCCGCACGCTCGTTGGTGGCCGCGCTGCGCATAAGCCCCGCCAGCGTGCGGGGCAGCTCCCGATCGCTCCAAAGGGTCGCGAGCATGCGCACGATGCGCTCACCCACCTGCCGCGGTGGCACCCCGCCCGCCTCGGGCTGCAGGGCCTGCGTCAGAGCGTTCTCGAGGTCCGGCATGCGCATCGCAGCCTGAAACAGTGCCGCCTTGCCGCGGAAGTAATGGTGGACGAGCGCAGGATCCACCTCAGCCTGCGTCGCGATCTCGCGCAGGCTCGCGCTGTCGTAGCCCCGCTCGCTGAAGCTGCGGCGCGCCGCCCGCAGGATGGCCTCCCGCGTCCCGCTCCGGCCAGGCCGGCGCCCTCGCCGCGCCGGCGTCTGCCCCTCCCTCACGGGTGCGCGGACCCCAGCTGCACGAACCGCTCCTCAAGCGTGGCCGGGGCCCGCGAGAGGCGGCAGCCGAGGCCTGCGAGCACGCGTCCTGCCTCCGCCTCGGCCGACGCCTCGATGCGCAGCGAACGGCCGACGAGCGCCGGCCGGAAACCTGCCGCCTCGAGCCGGGACATCGCCTGGGGCCAGTCGGCAGCCTCGACGACCAGGACTTGCTCGCCTGCCAGGATGTCCTGGAGGTCACCCTCTGCGACCACGCGTCCCTCCGCCAGCACGAGCAGCCTGTCGCACTGTTCGGCCTCCTCCATGTGGTGCGTGCTGACAAGCACGCCTGCACCTTCGTCGGCGGCCGCGCGCACCTCCTGCCATAGGCGTGCGCGCATCAGCGGATCGACGCCTGAGGTGGGCTCGTCGAGCACGAGGAGTTGCGGCTTGTGCTGCAGCACCTGGCGGAAGGCGACCCGTCGCTGCACACCGAGGGGGAGTTCCCCGACCGCGCGCTCGGGGAACTCCCCGCGCACGGGAGTCGCGGCGACGCCGAAGACGGACCGCGCGAACATGAGGTTCTCCTTCGGCGTCAGATCTTCGTAGAGCCCGAGACCTTGCGGCATGTAGCCGATGCGGCGACGGCCGGCGAGCGACGGCGCCACGCCGAACAGCCTCACCTCTCCTTCGGACGGTGGCACGAGACCGAGAAGCATTCTCAGCAAGGTCGTCTTGCCAGCCCCGTTGGCGCCAAGAAGACCCAGCACCTCGCCAGGATGCACGGCGACGTCGACCTCTTGCACCGCCACGTGTCCGCCAAACCGTCGCGTCACGCGCCGGCCCTCCGCGAGCGCCAGAGCCATCACGCCGCACCCCCCGCCCGGGCTTCGATCTCGCGTTGCAGCAGCGCGACCGTCACCGCGTCCTGAAGGTCCTGAGCCACCTCGAGCCACGCCCCGTCAGGAGCCCCGCAGCCTTCGGGGCGCCACAGGCGCCAGCGCCTGCCGCGGCGCCACGCCCGTAGGGCATCTTCGGTGCCCGGCGCACGGTCTCCCGTGTAGAGCCGCCCCGGCATGGCCGTGGCCACATACTGCGCCGTGCCCGACGCGAGCACCCTGCCGCCGTCCAGCAGAACCAGCTCCGCGGCCCGCTCCGCCTCATCCAGATACGATGTCGCGACCAGGACGGCCGCACCCTCGGCCGCGGCGTGCGCGATCAGCCACCAGAGCTCCCGGCGGCTGATCGGGTCGACGCCCGTCGTTGGTTCGTCGAGGACCAGGAGTTCGGGGCGGTGCAGCATGGCCCGGATGACGCCGAGCTTTTGGCGCATGCCACCCGAGAGTTCGCCGCCCAGGCGGCGCGTGACGTCGGCAAGCCCTGCGCGCTCGAGCAGCAGACGTCGGCGCAGGGCCACCTCTTCGCCGTTGGCACCGTATGCGGCGGCAGCAAAGTCCAGGTTCTCCTTGACCGAGAGGTCCGGATACACTCCCGAGGACGCGGGCAGGTAGCCGATGCGTGCCGCGGCGGGGCGCCGCACCAGGCCCGTCTCAGGCTGCAGGGCCCCGGCGACCACCTTGAGCAGTGTGGTCTTGCCGGCGCCGTCGCCGCCCACCACCGCCCGCACCTCGCCCGGTTGGAGCTGCAGATCCACCCCTTGCAGCGCTGTGAGGGTCCGGTAGCGCACCGTGACCCCGCTGACGCCCCAGCTCATGCCCCTGCCTCTGCCGACGGCCCGCGGCGGCGCCGACTGTGCCCGAGCGAAGGGTTGAGCAGGCGGCGGAAGCGCAGAGTCGCAAACGTCACCACGACCACCCCCAGTACGGCGAGGTAGAGAAACGGCTGCCAGAGGTCGCCGATCGGCTGCCCCTCGAGCATCACGCCGCGGCTGATCTGGACAAAGTATGTGAGCGGCAGGATGTAGGCGATCCAGCGCACGCCGGCCGCCATCGACGCGAGCGGGAAGATGAGGCCCGAGAGCAGGATCTGGGGCAGGACGGTGAGCATGGCCAGCTGGATCGCCTGGCCCTGGTTCTGCGAGACGCTTGAGATCAGGACACCGATGCTGAGGGTAACGAAGAGGAAGAGCAGGGCGCCCAGGATCAGGACGGCCCATGAGCCGTGCATCGGCACCCCGAAGAGCCACATGCCCACGGCGAGCACGAGCGTCAGGTCCACCGCGGCCACAATGAAGTACGGCGCCACCTTGCCGATCAGGACGTCCCACGGCGAGAGCGGCATCACCGCCAGCTGCTCGAGCGTTCCGGCCTGGCGCTCGCGCACGACGCCGAGACTGGCGATCAGGGTGCCCACGAAGACGAGGATGACCCCCGCCAGTCCCGGCACCATGACGAGCGCAGTCTTGAGTCCCGGATTGTAGAGCACCGTCAGTTTCGGTGGCGCGGGCGACGTCAGCACCGGCACCCCGTACCCCGGGGGGATCAGGCGCTTGAGCTCGGCCTGGATGCGCCGAAGATCCGGCTCCCCCTGAGCCATGTGGGCGACGGCGGTCTCCGCGGCCTTGGCGGTGAAGAGGTCGGCGCCGTTGATCAGCACCGTCGTCACCTGCCCATTGGCGCTCGTGACGAAGGCGACGTCCGCCGTGCCGTCCTGGATGTCACGGCGGGCCGCCGCCGAGCCGGACCGGGGATGCGTGGCCACAAGCGAGAACGGTTTCTTAACGAGGTGGCTGAAGGATTTCGCGCCGGGCCCAACCACGACCGCGGAGATGCTGGAGACGTCAAAACTCGCCGCATAGCCGAAGATGACGAGCAACATCAGGGGAAGCACGAACATCATCGCCAGTGTCCGCCGGTCGCGCCTCAGCTGCAGGAACTCCTTGACGACCATCGCCCACACGGTAGAGTCACTCCTCCCGAACACGCACACAATTCATCACTCGGTGAATTCCTTCCACCTGGCCCTTCTCCTGCCCACTGGCCGGCAACATGGCGGCTTCTGTGAACTCGTCCCCGCGCTCCGCTACAATGTTGTGCAGAACAACTGCCGGAGGTGGTCGGCGATGCGCGTCCTGGTGGTGGAGGACGACCCCTCGCTCGGCGCGACTCTGCGCCTGGGTCTGACAGCCGAGGGCTTCGAGCCCACCGTGACAGGGTCGCTCGCCGAGACTCTGCAGCTGCTCGAGCACAGCGCCTTCCAGTTGGCGCTCGTGGACGTCAACCTGCCGGACGGATCGGGCTTCGCGCTCGTCCCCCGCCTGAAGGACCGCGCCATCATGGTGATCATGTTGACGGCGCGCGGGTCCGTTCCGGATCGCGTGCACGGCTTCGAACTGGGCGCGGATGACTATGTCGCCAAGCCGTTCGCCTTCGAGGAACTCGTCATGCGCATGCGCGCGGTGTCGCGGCGCCCTGTGCCGGAGGACAGGCTGCCTGTCCTGAGCTTCGCCGACGTCGAGGTGCATCTCGAGCGGCAGCAGGCCTTGCGCGCCGGGCAGCCCCTCGACCTGACGCGGCGCGAGTACGACCTGCTCTGCTTCTTCCTGCGCAACCAGCGGCGCGTCCTGACGCGCGAACAGATCCTGGAGAGGGTCTGGGGCTTCGACGCCGAGGTGGGCGAAGGCGTGCTCGACGTCTACATCAGTTATCTGCGGCGCAAGCTCGAGGCCTTCGGACCGCGCATCATCCATACGGTCCGCGGATTCGGCTACCGCCTGGACGAGCATGGCGAAGCGTGAGGGTCGACCGCGAAGCTTGAGCCGCAGGCTGCTCTTGGCCATGGTGGCGCTCGTGGGGGCCTCCCTGCTCCTCGCCGATCTCGGCGCCGTCTACTTCCTGCGCAGCGTGCTGATCCACAACCTGAGGGCGCAGCTCATGGTGTCGACGCGCGCGACGGTCGGCTTCTACCTGCATACGGGAGCCGTCCCCGCCCGCCTCCCGCTGGGCGAATCGATCGCGATCTACACCGAGAACGGCCGTCGCGCCTACGCCGTCGGCACGGTGCCGCAGAAACCGCCTCCGCTGGGCGTGAGCCAGGAGACGCGCAGCCTGCGCTACACAGTGCCTGTGCCGGGTGGCTACTTCCTCGAACAGGTCAACCTCGCCAGCGTGACACGCCCAGTGCATGCCCTGGAGGGCGTGCTCGCCCTCGTCACGGTTGCAGCCGTACTGCTCGCAGGACTGATGGCCCTCGCCATCGCCCGCGGCCTGACGGCTCCGCTCTCCGCGCTCTCGGCCCAGGCGGCGCGCATCAGCGAGACGGGCGACCTCGAAATCAGTCTGCCGCAGGATCATGGCGTGCTCGAGATCCGCGACCTGGCGGAGTCCCTCAGAAGGATGCTCACGCGCCTCGGCCAGACGTTCAGCGCGCTCGAAGCCTCGGAGCAGCGCGAGCGGGCCTTGCGCGAGATGACCCTGCACGACCTGCGCACACCGCTCTCCACCGTCCTGGGCACGCTGGAACTCCTCGCCGGCGGGCGCCTGCAGGGCGACGAGGCCCTGGAAGCCGCCGCCCTCGCCCAGCGGGAGGCCGCCCGCCTGGCCGCTCGCATACGCGACCTGGACGCAAACGAGGGCGAATCCCGTGCCAACCTCGGACAGGCGGTGCGCCGCGCGGCCCGGGATCATGTCCTGCAGGCGGGGCCTGAGGAGACCTGGGTGGAGGCGCCCACCGCGGAAATCGGCCAGGTGCTCGATCTCCTGGTCGACAACGCCGTGCGGCACAACCCAGCCGAGACCCGGATCGAGCTCGGCTGGCGGCGTGACGCCGGGACGGCCGTGGCCTGGGTGAAGGACGACGGCGTCGGCATGACGCAGGAGATGGCCCTTCACGCCTTCGACCGCTTCTACCGCGGCGACCGGCTGGGGGGACTGGGCCTTGGCCTCGCGCTCGTCCGCGTCCTCGTCGAGTCGCGCGGTGGCACGGTGGAGCTCACGACCGCCCCCGGCCAGGGGACGACCGTGACCGTGCACTGGCCGCAGGCCGTTCCGCCGCAGGCGGACAGCGCTTCCTAGGAACCGAAGCAGCGCCCCTGCCCCGCCTGCGCAGACGGATCCGCGCAGGCGGGCATGCTTTGCTTGTACCGGAGGTCTCGGAGAGGGAGGAACCGTCTTGAAGCACAGTCTGCGCTGGCTCGGCGCGATGCTCGCCTTGCCGGTGCTCCTGGGCGGCGCCGCTGCCGCGCTGGCTGCCAGGGCCCCACATCCCGGAGCCGAGGGTTTCATCAGCGATGTGGCGCGGCATCTCGGCATCCCTGAGCAAAAGCTCAAGGGCGCGCTAACACAGGCGCGCCTCGACAGAGTGCGCACGCTCCTGCGCCAGGGCAGGATCACCCAGGAGCAAGCCGCGAAGATGGAGCGCGCGATCAAGGAAGACAGGTTCCCTGTACCCGGTGGGCACCGGGGCCACATCTGGGGCAGCCGATTGGTCCTGGACGCCGCGGCCTATCTCGGCGTCACGCCCGAAGACTTCATCGGCCGCCTGCGGCAAGGCGAGACGCCTGCGGCGATCGCCCAGGCGCAGGGCAAGACAGGCCAGGGCTTGGAACAGGCGCTCAGGGCCAGCGCGGAGCGGCGCATCGCCGCCGCCGTGGCGGCCGGCCAACTGACGCAGGAGCAGGCCAAGCGGGTGCAAAGCCATCTTGCCGGCCGCGTCCACCGCTTCGTCAACAGCGCGCTGGACGGCGCGGCTCCCGGCGTCCGGACAGTCGAGGCACCGGCCCGCGCAAACTAGAAACCGCGACGCCAAGGCGGCAGTTCCGCACAGGGACTGCCGCCTTGGCGTCTTCGGCAGGACGGCACCTCGCCGCGGAGAATCCGCAGGCGAGAAGGGGGGCAGGTGGATCATGCCCGAAAGAACCCTGGCCGGGAGACGCGCGCTGATCAGCGGGGCCGCGAGCGGAATCGGCTACGCAGTGGCGCTCGCCCTCGCCGAGCGCGGCGCCCGCGTCGTCGTAGCCGACCTGCGCGGCGACGCGGCGCAGGTCGCGGCCGACCAGATCGCGGCCTCGACGGGCGCCGAGGTGCGTGCCGTACAGGAAGACGCCGCCGTGGAGGACCATGTGCGCCATGCGATCGCCGAGACTGCCCGGCTCTTCGGAGGGCTCGACATCCTGGTCTCGAACGCCGGCAGGCAGCACGTCGCCATGATCGAGGACTTCCCCGTCGACACCTTCCGGGCCATCGTCGACCTGATGCTCGTCGGGCCCTTCCTCGCGCTCAAGCACGCCCTGCCCCTGATGCGCGCCCAAGGCCACGGCCGCATCCTGCACATGGCGTCGATCAACGGCCTCGTCGGCTTCGCCGGCAAAGCGGCCTACAATTCCGCCAAGCACGGTCTCGTGGGTCTCACGAAAGTGGCGGCTCTCGAGTGCGCCGCCGACGGCATCACCGTGAACGCGATCTGCCCGGGCTACGTCGACACGCCGCTCGTGCGCGGCCAGCTTGAGGATCTCGCGCGTACGCGCGGCGTATCGCTCGAGCGGGTGCTCGAGGAGGTGATCTACCCTCTCGTGCCGCAGCGTAGGCTGCTGGACCCGAGGGAGGTCGCGGAGTACGCCGCCTTCCTCTGCTCGGACGCCGCGGCCGGCGTCACGGGCCAGGCTGTGGTGATCGACGGAGGCTACCTGGCGCAATAGCGGGCAGCGCACGCCTCAGGCGGGCACCGCAGATCAGCGGCGGTCGGTCCAGACCGGCTCCCGCTTTTCGAGGAACGCCGCGATGCCCTCCTGCGCGTCGGGCAGCCCCGCCTCGCCCACCATCACCTGCGTCGCGTAGGCGAGCGCCTGGAAGTCCGCCATGCCAAGCTGGCGGTAAAAGGCCTGTTTCCCCTGCCGAGCGTCTCGAGGCTGTAAGCGGCTACCTGCCGGGCGAGGGCAAGCGTCGCGCCCTCGAGTTCCCCCGGCGCCACCACGCAGTTGACCAGCTCGAACCGCTGGGCGTCCGCCGCCGACATGTACTCGCCGGTGAACAGCATCTCGGCAGCCTT
>JAJZQO010000120.1 GCA_021847575.1 Bacillota bacterium
GCCGCCAGGTAGCCCTCCTCGCCCGTCGCCACGAGCGATGCCCACGCGGCTGCGATCAGGCCACCCGGCCGGCTGCCGAGCAAGGTCGAGGAGACGTAGAGCCCTCCCGGCCAGTCGGTGGCGGCGTAGCACTGGTGGTGGAAAAGTTCCTCGGAACGGTAGAGGATCACCGACGTGCCCTTGGCCGCGTAGCCGTACTTGTGGGTGTCGACCGAGATCGAGGTGACGCCCCGCAGGCGGAAGTCGAAGGGCGGCACCGGGTAGCCGAGCCGCTCCGCCCAGGGCAGCAGAAAGCCGCCGAGGCAGGCGTCGACGTGGCAGCCGACGCCCTTCTCCTCGGCCAGCGCGGCGATCTCGGGGATCGGGTCGATCGCGCCATGCGGAAACGACGGGGCCGAACCGACGAGGGCCACCGTCCGCTCCGTGAGGGCGGCCCGCATCGCCTGGACGTCGGCGCGGAACCCCTCGTCCACACCGACCTCCACCAGGCGGATGCCGAAAAAGTGGGCCGCCTTGCGGAAGGCGGCATGCGCCGTGACGGGCGCGATCACCTCGGGCTCGGCGATGCCGTTTGCCCGGCCCCAGTCGCGATAGGCCAGCATCGCGAGCAGGATGCTCTCGGTCCCGCCGGTCGAGACCGCGCCGACCACCCGGCTGCCGCGCCGCGCCTTGGCCACCTCGTCGCCCGACAGCATGTGGGCCGTCATCGCCACGACCTCGGCCTCGAACTTGGTGGAACTCGGCCAGAGGTCCGGGTGCAGCGGATTGTTCTGGGCGTGCAGGGCGTAGGCCTTCGCCAGGAACTCGGCATGCGCGACGCCGCCGTGGTAGACGGCGCCCGACGCGTAGCCGTTGCGCCAGCGCGGCTCCTCCCGCGCCTGCAGGCTATCGAGCAGGGCCAGGATCTCCCCCTCTCCCCGCCCCTGCCGCGGCATCGCAGCGAATGTCTCCACCGAGCCGCGGTACGGCTTGAGCTGCCTCTCGAGCTGCCCCAGGATGTCCTCTCCGCTCACGATATGCCTCCTCCAGATGCGTCGGAAAGAGCCGTGCCCGCGCGGGGAGTCGCCTGCGCCTGCCTGGGCAGCAGCCAGGCGACCGCCAGTCCGAGCAGGGCCACGACCGCGACGAAACCGAGGGCGAGATGCGGACTTGCCACCATGGGTGTCATGGCAACGACGAGCACGAAGCCGCCCAGGTTGCCCGCAAGCATCAGGAAGCCCACGGCGTGTCCCTGGTTGCCCTGTCCCACGTGCACCTCCGCCCAGTCGAGCACAACGGGCAGGCTCGCAAGCAGCACGAGACCCTCGACCCCCAGCCAGAAGACGAGCCAGTAGGCGGACTGGCGCCAGTCGATCGCAAGCGCCGTCAGCAGGGTCCACAGGACCGCGAACGCCAGCATCGGCCGGCGCAGCGACCGCTTCGCGACGATCGGCGGCAGAACGCCTGCGCCGACGATGCCCGTGAGCGTCATCAGAGCCAGGAGGTCCCCTGCCAGGGCACCTTGGCCAAAGCGCGCCAGAATGGGCTGGAGTCAGGTCGCGAATGCGTTGTAGATGCCCATGCCGACGAAGAGCAGCGCTCCGAGCTTCCAGAGCAGGGGCTCCTTGGGCAGCCAGACGCTCCCCTGCGCGGGTGCCGGATCGGCGAAGGAGGGCGGGCGGGCGACAGCGAGCACGAGCGCCAGCGCGCCGACTGCGCCGAAGAGCCCTTCCACCCAGAGCAGCAGCGAAATGCCGCCGACCGAGAACAGGAGGGGTCCGAGAGCCATCGCGATCATGATGCCGAGGAACAGCGCCACCGTGCCGAGGCCGATCGCCGTCGCCCGCTCTGCTTCGGGGAAATAGCGGGCGGCGAGCTTCGTGATGCCGTTCAGCACGAGCGGCTGTCCCGCCGCGATGACAACCTGCGCAAAGATCTGCCAGTCGAAAGAGTGCGGCATGATTAGACGCATGAGACCGCCCAGGCCCGTGAGCATGGCGCCTGTGCGCAGGGCGGCGGCGAAGCTGCGGTCCAGCCAGCGGCCGGTTGGCAGGGCAAGCACGACGTAGATGAGCGGAAAGATCGCCGCCAGGTTTCCGACCGCTCCGACACCGGCGTGTAGCACCCCCGCCACCTGCGTCGTGATCGGCGCGAACGTGATCCAGAGCATCTGGGTGGCCGCGGCGAGCAGACCGTACGCCGCGAGAATCGCCCAGCGACTTTTCATGGCTCTCCTCCTCCATCGCTGAGTTGGCATCTGGAATGGCACGGGGCGGGCATGCAGCCAAGCCTTGGGTGTTTTCGCCTCTCCCGTCCCTATACCTCGTCGAGTGGCAGCGAACCTCATCCGGAGCCAGCGGATGCGGCCGGATTTGCGCGCGCGGGCCGTACGGGAGGCAGGTACCAGAGCCGCTTCTGCCAAATAGCATCCAAAGCTCAGTTCCTGGAAGGAGTCTGGTCGAGACGCTTAGCGAAGAGGACTTCAGCTCCCTCGCGCAGGTTGGAGTCCACGTGGGAGTGAACCTGCAACCCAGCCAGAACCTCGTTATCTTGGCTCCCGCGACGCAGGCAGCTGCCGCCAGGGCGGTCACCAGAGCGGCATACGCCGCCGGAGCCCGCAGCGTCCGGACGCTGTTCAGCGACGAGGGCCTGGAGCGGATAGGCTTCGAGATGGCACCCGAAGAGGCGCTCAGCGAGTTCCCCCAGTGGCTCGCCGATGGCCTGACGCAGGAGGCCGAGCGGGGCTCCGCCTTCCTGTCGATCATCGGTGGCGATCCTGACAACCTGCAGGGCATCCCGCCCGAGCGGGTCACGCTGTCGCGGCGCGCCGCCCAGAAGGCCCTGCAGTCCTTCATGCGCCTGCAGATGTCCCACCGCGTCGCCTGGTCCATCGTTGCCGCTCCCACGCCGGCCTGGGCCCGCAAGGTCTTCCCCGACCTGCCGCAGGCGGAGGCCGAGGCAGCGCTCTGGCAGGCGATCCTGCGCACGAGCCGAGCCGACGGACCGGACCCTGTCGGGGCCTGGCACGCCCACATCCGCAACCTCCAGGCGCGCAAGAGCTGGCTCAACGGCCTCGGCATCCGCAGCCTGCACTACAAGGCGCCAGGCACAGACCTGACGATCGAGCTCCCTCCGACGCACCAATGGGTCGCTTCGGGCCAAGCCCGGGCCGTCGGCTATCCCACGTCGCCGAACATCCCGACGGAGGAGACCTTCACCCTGCCGCTGCGCGGCGGCGTCGAGGGCACGGTGCGCAGCACGCGCAGCCTGTCCTACGCCGGACAGCTCATCGACGGCATGGAGTTCACGTTCAAGGCGGGGCGCATCGCCGACTTCCGCGCCAGCTCCGGCGAAGCCGCGCTGCGCGACGTGATCGAGACCGACGAGGGGTCGCACTATCTCGGCGAGGTTGCTCTGGTGCCTGTGGACTCCCCCATCTCGACGTCCGGCATCCTGTTCTACAACACCCTCTTCGACGAGAACGCCTCGTGCCACCTCGCCATCGGCGCTGCCTACCCCACCTGCCTCACCGATGGCGGCGAGGTTCAGTCCGATGAGGATCTCCTGGCCAAGGGCGGCAACGCGAGCCTCGTCCACATGGACTTCATGATCGGCTCGCCGGAACTCGAGATCATGGCGACCACCACCCAAGGGGCAGAGGCGCCCGTCTTCCGCCAGGGCAGGTGGGCCACGCCGCTGCAAGGCTGACCGCGGAGCGACGCCCAGAGGTCGCTAGTCGCTGCCGGCCCTGGTCATGCTAGTGCAGGGGTGGTCTCGTGACGGCCTGGGATTTTGTCGTGCGCAGCGTCGTCCTCGCGCTTGCGCTCCTCGTGCTGATGCGCATCGTCGGCAAGCGGCTGGTCGGCGAGGTGGCGGCCGTGGACCTCGTGGTCGGCATCACCGTCGGTACGATCGCGGGCTCCACGGCCATCAGCGACAAGATCCCGCTCCAGAAAACCTAGCGTTTGTTGGGTCCGCAAGTTTTCCTTGATTTTTCGCTCTCTCGCACGTCGCAGCGTGTTCCATGAATATTCCTCTCCGCAGAGTCGGAGTTGCGACTTCGAGAGTC
>JAJZQO010000040.1 GCA_021847575.1 Bacillota bacterium
GCCGGACCGGGTTCTACACCATCCGCACACGAGACCCGCAACTCGCGCGGGGGCGGCAGGCGGTCGACGCGCCGGGCCAGGAGGGCGTGACGGTGCACACCTGGCTCGATCGGGTCTGGCCTGACGGGCGCGCACAGACGCTGGATCTCGGCATCGACAGCTACCGGCCGAGCCCCCGCATCGTCCGCGTCGGCAGCGGGGTTCCTTCGGGCCGAAGCGCTCGGGCCGCCGGTTGACAGCCCGCCGCGCTCTGCTAGCCTTGGTGCGGGAGGCGATCACCCCTGGCCGCGGAGAGGGCTCCTGGTCTGCGTCGGGTGCTGGGGTGGCGCGAAGGCACGGCTTTGACCATCGCGTCGGTGCTGGGCTCGGGCGTCCTCTACCTGCCCGCGCTCACGGCCCAGGAGGCTGGTCCGGCAGGCATCCTGGCCTGGCTTGCGATGGGCATCCTGATCATTCCGCTGGCATTCACCTTGGCGCATCTCGCGACGCGCATCCCGGACGCCGGCGGCATCGCCGCCTTCGCGCGGGCCGCTTTCGGCCCCGCCGGGGGTGCGGCCGCGGGCTGGCTGTTTCTCGGTACGGTACCCCTCGGCGCGCCCATCGCGGCCTTGATCGGCGCTGGCTACCTGGCCGCTGGACTCGGGCTCTCGCACGTCGCGCTGGTCGCCGTCGCCGCGGCCCTGCTGGCGTTGGCGGTCGTGCTGAACGCGCTCGGCGTCGAGATGTCGGGACGGGCAGCAGGCGTCGTCGTCGCGCTCATTGCCCTGCTGTTGCTCGCGGCCGTGGCGGTCGGGTTCATGCATCTCAGGCTGGCGGCCTTCCAGCCCGTCATGCCGCACGGGCTCGCCCCTGTCGGCCTGGACCTGGCGCTCCTTTTTTGGGCCTTCGTCGGCTGGGAGGCGGTGGCGAACTACGCGGAGGAGTTCGCGGACCCCGAGCGCGATCTCAGGCGCGCGATGGTGCTCTCCATCGCCGTCATCGACGTGCTCTACATCCTGCTCGCCGTCGCTACGGTCGGGACGAGGGCCTATGTCGGCGCGGCGAGCCGGGACGCCTTGGCCGTCATGCTGGGCCAGGGCGCGGGTCGCCTCGGCGTGCTCGCCACCTCCTTCCTGGCACTGCTCGTCACCTACGGCACCATCCACGCCTATGTCGGCGGCTTCGTCCGCCTCGTCTACGCCCAGGCGCGCGCCGGCGACTTTCCGGCCTTCTTCGCGCGCCTGCACCCCGGCACGCGCACGCCGCTCAGGGCGATCTGGACGCTGGCGGTCGTCTTCGCCGCGGTCCTGGCTGTCGAGGTGTGGCGACCGATCGGCCTCGAGAAGCTTGTGGCCTGGTCGTCGGCGGTCTTCATCGCCCTCTACGTGCTGGCGCTGGCCTCCGCCCTGCGGCTGCTGCGGCCGAGGCGCCAGCGCCTGATGGCCGCCTTCGCTCTTGTCGTCTGCCTCGGCACCCTGCCCTTCCTCGGCTGGGGCGCCCTCTACCCGCTGGCCCTGGCCGCCGTCGGCGTGGGGGTGCGCATGGCCCGCCACGACCGCGGCGAGCTGTGGCAGGGGGTCCGCGCGCGCCAGTAGCGACCGCGGCAGGAAGTGGCGGGCTTTGCGGGAACATTTTCCGACGGCATGCGGCATCCCACCGCCGCGTCAGGCTGAGGAGGTTCACCTTTGGAGTTCACCCGTGTCGACCATCCGCTGGTCCAGGACAAGCTGCGCATGCTGCGCGACGCCAAGACGCCGCCGAAGGAATTCAGGGCGCTCTTGGCGGACGTCTCGGTTCTCTTGGCCTACGAGGCCTTGCGTGACCTGCCCTGGGAGAGAACGGAGGTGACGACGCCGATCGGGCCAGCCGAGGCCCTCCGCTTCGCCCACGGCCAGCCGGTGCTGGTGCCGATCCTGCGCGCCGGCCTGGGCATGGTGGACGGCATCCTCCGCCTGTTGCCCGAGGCGGCCGTCGGCCACGTCGGGCTCTATCGCGACCACGCGACGCACCAGCCCGTCGAGTACTACCGGAACCTGCCCGCCGATGTCGCGGCACGCGACGTGCTGCTCCTCGACCCGATGCTGGCGACAGGCGGCTCGGCGGTGGCGGCTCTCGGCCTGCTCAAGGCGGCAGGCGTGCGCAGCATCCGCCTCGTCTGCCTGGTCGCCGCGCCGGAAGGCGTGGCGGCGGTCGGCAAGGCCCATCCCGATGTGCCGATGTTCGGCGCGGCCCTCGACAGCCACCTCAACCAGGACGCCTACATCGTGCCGGGCCTGGGCGACGCGGGCGACCGGCTCTACGGAACGCTTTAGAGATCCCGAGGCATGCGCGCCGCCGGCCAGCTGACTGCTGGCCGGCGGCGCGCATGCCTCGGGAGGCTCTCAGATGGCGACGCCGTTCGTCGGCGCGTAGGCGCGGAAGCGGCGGATGATGTCCCGCGTGACGGGACCCGGCTTGCCGTCGCGGATTGGCCGCCCGTCCACCTCGATGACAGGCACGATCTCGGCGCCCGAGCCGGTCAGGAAGACCTCGTCCGCGTTCCAGAGCTCATGGCGGGTGAAGGTGGTCTCGAGCGTCGCGATGCCGGCCTCCCGCGCGAGTTCCAGGACTGTCTGGCGCGTGATGCCGAGCAGGATGCCGAGGTGCGGCGCCGGTGTCACCAGCCCGCCCTGCTTGACCATGAAGATGTTGTCGGCGCTGCACTCGGCGACGAAGCCTTCCTCGCTGAGCATGAGGACCTCGCCCCAGCCCCGCTGGTTCGCCTCGATCTTCGCCATGATGTTGTTGAGGTAGTTCAGTGACTTGACCTGCGGATTGATGATCTCGGCGCGCGAGCGCCTGGTCGAGCCAGTGCCGATGCTCATGCCGTTCTCGTAGAGTTCGGCCGGATAGAGCGCGATCTTGTCCGCGATGACGAACACGGTCGGCTTCTCGCACTTGCGGGGGTCGAGGCCGAGGTCTCCCCGGCCACGCGTCACGACGAGCCGGATGTAGGCGTCCTTGAGACCGTTCTCGGCGCAGGTCCGGCGCACGATGTCGCGCATCTCGTCGCGGCCGTAGGGAATGTCGAGCAGGATGGTCTTGGCCGAGGCGTAAAGCCTGTCGAGGTGCTCCTCCAGCTTGAAGACCACTCCGCCATAGGCCCGGATGCCTTCGAACACGCCGTCGCCATACAGCAGGCCGTGGTCGAAGACGGAAACCGTCGCAAGCTCTTGGGGGACGAACGCTCCATCGAAGAAAACTTTCTGACTCACAGGCTTAGACCTCCCGCCAAGTACCGCCCCCGGGCCTATCAGATAGATTACCACTTTGTCCGTGCGTGCCAAGCGTGGAGCAGGTTCCGGGCGGCCTTGGGCGAAGCCCGGAATATGGAGGCGACCGTGTTGCAGGAGGCCCTGCGGACCCGTGTGTGCGACGCCCTCGGCCGAGATCCTTTCGGCCCCGCGGTGCACGTCGTCACACCAGCCGCCGCGACGCTCGCATGGGAGCGCGAACTCTTGCGAGGGCTCGGCGGCGGCAGCCTGCGCCTGCGTGTCGAGACCCCCGCGCGGCTTGCCCTGGCCCTCATGCAGGAGGCGGGCGAGCCCTGCGGCGTGCTCGCGCGGCGGCAGCTGATGACCGCGACGCGCATCGCCGCGGCGGAAGGCGGCATCCTTGCAGCCCTGGGCGAAGGCGTCGCCGACCACCCTGGCGCGGAAGCCCTGCTCGCCGCGACCCTCGAAGCAGCCTGGTGGCAGGCGCCCGGGCTGCCGGACGGCGTGCGGGACGCGCTCGGCCCGCGGCTCTGGCAGGCCCTGCAGGCGGCGTCCCAAGGCGTCCGGGAGATTGCGGCGGCGGCGGGGCTGATCCCGGAGCCGCTCGCTTTCTGGCGGGCTGCGGCACTGGTGGACAAGGTGCCATGGCCGGAGGGCACCGTCTTCTGGCCGGAGGGGCCCATGCTGCCGGCCGAAGCGGCCCTGCGCGGGGCACTGGGGCGGGCCGGCATGCTCGCGCAGCTGCCCGCGTCTATTGGCGAGGCGCCGCGCGCAGGTGTCGCGGTCGAGCTGCGCGCCGCGCACGACGCGCGCGCCGAGGTGCGGCTGGGCGCCAGGCGCTGTCTCGACCTCTTGCGCGACGGCGTGGCGCCGCAGGACATCCTCGTCGGTTGCGGCGACTTCCCGCTGCAGGCGGCGCTCTTGCGCTCGGCCCTGGCCGAGGCGGGCGTCACCGTCGACGCGGGGCCCGAGCCCGCGCGGGGCGAGCCGGCGCTCCTCCTCGCGGGAGGCCTGCTCGACATGGCGCAGGGCCGCACGCAAGAAGGCCTCCTGGCGCTTGCGGCGAGCGGTCTCCTGCCTGCGCCGGGCCGCCTGCGGGACGACCTTTTGCGCCATGTGCGCGACGGTGGCGAAGCCGCCGAGGGCGTGGCCGGCTTTCTTGCCGGCATTGCGGCAGAGCTGCGGGACTGGCCGCACGAGGCGCCCCTCGCCGAGCACACGCGGCGCCTCGCCTCCCTCCTGACGCGCGAGGAGGTACTGCTGCGGCTGCAGGCGGGCGACATGGGCCGCCAGGCCGAGCTCCTGCGCTCGTTCGACGACGGGCTCGACACGGCCATCAGCCTGGCTGGCGATAGCATCCGCCCGCGCCCGCTGGCCCTCAGGTTGATGGCCGACGCGCTGCTCGGCGCGCGGCTCGCCTACCAGCCGAGCCGCGGCGCGGTGCGCGTGGTGCCGCTCGGCGACATGGCTGGCCTCGAGGCCGACCATGTGCTGCTGCTCGGCCTCGCGGAGGGCCGGTTTCCCCAGCTCGGCGGCGGCCCGTCCCTGCTCTCCGCCCTACAGCTCGGCAGCTGCGAAGCGCTTGGCCTGCCGCTCGCGGAGCCGCCGGCAGACATGCGGCGGCGCGGCCTCGCACAGGTTGCGGCCGCCTTGGCCGCGGCGCGCAGGACGCTCTACGCGAGCTGCGCCGAGATCGACGGCGACGGCAGGGTGCAGGCCCCCGCCTTCGCGCTGCGGCGGCTGGGCGACGCGCTGCCCGAGACCCGGGACACGCCCCTGGCGAGGGCCTGCGCCGCCCTGACGCGCCAGGAGGCCGGGGAGATCATCGCGGAAGCCTTGGCACAGGCGCGCGACATCGGCGGCGACATGGGACCGCCGTCCGCCCTGCTTGGATTGTTCACGGAGGTCTCGGGCAAAGGGGCCCACCTCACCGGCCTCGCGCCGGCGCAGCCGCCAGGGCCCGGCCCAGGCGCGATCGGGCCGTTCACCGTGACGGCGCTCGAACGGCGCGCCGCCTGCCCGTTCATCTCGTTCACCCGCGACATGCTGCGGGTGGAGCCGGGCCGCCGCGCCGGCTTCGATCCAGCCGCCCGCGGTGCGCTCGTGCACCAGGTGCTGCGCGACCTGCCGCTCGATGCCCCGCCCGCGGCCGAGCAGGAGGCGACCGTCGCCGCGCTCGTGGCGGACGCGGCGCAGGCGCTCGGCGTTCTCGGGCAGGAGAGCCCCGCCGGCCGCTGCCTCAGGCAGGAGCTCACGGCAGAGGTGCTGCGCACGGCGCGGCTCGTCTGGGAGGAGGGCAGGCGCTCCAGCTTTCGGCCGGTCGGACGCGAGGTGGGCTTCGGGCGCCGCGGCGCCCTGCCGCCGCTGGCCGTGGCCGGCCCCGGTGGCGCCGCGAACGCGGTCGAGGGGCGCATCGACCGCCTGGACAGCCTGGATGGGCGGCTGCGGGTGGTCGACTACAAGGTGCGCCGCCACCAGCCCTTCGCCTTCGCGCGGGTTTTCCACGGTCTCGACCTGCAGATCGGCGCCTACGCGCTGGCGGCCGCGCAGGGCGGCGGCGCACCGGTGGCGATGCTCTACTGGCCGGTGCGGCTGGGCCAGAGCTGGGTCGTCGACGAGGACGAGGACGATCCGGACGGCGAGTGGCGCGCCCAGCGGCCGAAGGGCCTGTTCCTTGCGGACCCGCAGCTTGTGCCGGCCCTCGACAGGGAGGCGCCCGGCGGCGGCTCGCCGTTCCATCCCCTGCGCCTCAAGAAGGACGGGCAGCTGCAGTCCTCGCAGTACGCCCTTGCGCCGGCACGCTGGCAGGCACTGCTGGACCATGTCCGAGAGGAACTGGGGCGCCTGGCGGCGGCGGCCCAGGCCGGCGCATGGGAGCCGTCGCCGTACGCGCTGCAGGGGGATACGGCCTGCAAGGGCTGCGAGCTGCGTCCCGCCTGCCGGCACGTGCCGGCGCGCGACGGCTTCAGGCGCCTGCGGCCCGTGAAGCAGGAGGTGCTGGACGATGGCCCATCTGACGCCTGAGCAGGAGGCCGCCTGCGCCTTCGCCGCCGGCAGCGTGCTGGTCGCGGCGGCCGCTGGCGCCGGCAAGACGACAACCTTGAGCGAGCGGGTCGTGCGGCGCTGCCTCCTTGGGCCCGACCCCGTCGACATCGACCGGCTGCTGCTCGTGACCTTCACCGAGAAGGCGGCGCTCGAGATGCGCCAGCGCATCGGCCTGGAATTCGCGCGGCGGGCCCTCGCCGGCGAGACGCGGGCGCAGGCGCAGCTCGAGCGCCTGCCCACAGCGCACATCTCGACGATCCACGGCTTCTGCCTCAGGCTCCTGCGCGAGGAGTGGCGGACGGCCGGGCTGGACCCCGACACGGCCATGCTGGACGAGCGCCAGGCCGAGATCCTGCGCCGCAGGGCCCTCGACGCGACGCTCGATGCGGCCTACCAGCGCCTGCCCGGCATGGCCGACCTCGTCGCCTACTTCGGCGGCATGGGCGAGGACCAAAATCTGCGGGACGCGATGCTGAACTCCCTGCGCTTCCTCGACACCCTGCCGGACCCGAATGGCTTCCTGCGCGAGGCGGCTGAGCGGCAGGAGCGCCCCGAGGAGTTCAGGGCCCGCCTGCAGGAGGTCATGGCGGACGACCTCAGGCAGGTGGAGGAGGCGGTGAGCCTGCTCCGGCGGGCCGCAGTCGCAGCGCGCGCCGCGGAGGGCCCGTCGCCCTACGCCCTGGCCCTGGAGAGGGAGGCGGCCGAGCGTTCGCTCGCGGCGCGCGACCTGCTCGACTGGCCCACGCACTGCCGCAGGATTGCGGGGCTGGCCGAGTTCGGCACACTCTCAGGCAACAGCGCCCCGCAGCGCGCCGCGTCGCGCAAGCTGCGCGAGGCGGCCAAGCGGCGGCTCGAGCGTCTCGCGGCGGGCTCGTGCACGCTCGGCGAGGAGGAGCTCTGGCGCCGCGAGCAGGCGACGCAGGCCACCTTGCGCGATTACGCATCGCTGCTCGCGGCGGCCATGGCGGACTACCGCCGCCTCAAACGGCAGCGGCAGGTCCTCGATTTCGCGGACCTCGAGCAGGAGGCCTACCGGCTCCTGCGGCACGGCGGCGTGGCCGAGGCGTTGCGCCAGCGCTTCTGCGAGGTTCTCGTAGACGAGTTCCAGGACGTGAACCCGCTCCAGGCGGCGATCGTCGATCTCGTGAGCCGCCTGGGCGAGGGCGGCAACCTGTTCGCGGTCGGCGACGTCAAGCAGAGCATCTACGGCTTTCGGCACGCCGCGCCCACCATCTTTCTCGAACGCGAGGCCGAGGCCCGGGGCCGCGGCGCGGCCCTCTACCTGCGGGAGAACTTCCGCAGCAGGCCGGAGATCCTCGAGGTGGCCAACGCGGTCTTCCGCCAGCTGATGCAGGAGGAGGCTTCGCCCGTCTACGACGAGCAGGCAGAGCTGCGGGCGGCACGCTCGGCCCATACGCTGCCGCCCGATCCCGATCCGCGCGTCCGCTTCGTGTTCGCCGCAGGCCCTGAGGGCGAAGGGGCGGGCGACGCCGACGAGCTGTCGGCGCAGGAGCGCGAGGCGGACTTCGTCGCGCGGGAGATCCGGCGGCTCGTGGCGAGCGGCCACCCGATCTGGGATGCCGGGCGCGGGGAGGTGCGGGCGGTGCGCTACGCCGACTGCGCCGTGCTCCTGCGCAGCCTGCAGGGCGCGGCGGCCTACGACGACATGTTCGCCCTGCATGGCGTGCCCGCGACCATCCAGCGCAACAGCGGCTACCTCGGCGGCCAGGAACTGCGCACGCTCGTCGCCCTGCTCGGCACCGTGGAGCTGCCCGAGCGCGACTGGGATCTGCTCGTGACGCTCCGGGCGCCCTGGTTCGGCTTCAGCGTGGACGAGCTCTGGCGCGTGCGGCAGGCCGCCTCAGGCAAAACGCTCTGGCAGGGACTCAACGCGCTCGCGGCGGACGATCGGCGCATGGGGCGGGCCGTCGAGCGCATCGAGAGGTGGCGGCAGTGGTCCCTCGCGATGCCGCTCGACAGGCTGGTAGGGCGACTCATCGCCGACACGGAATACGCCGCCCACGTGGCCGGGCTGCCGCGCGGCGCCCAGCGGCGGCGGGACATCGCCGCCTTCCAGGAGGCGGCCGAGCGCTTCGCTGCGCAGGCGGGCGGCGGCATCGGCCCGTTCCTCGCGATGTTCGAGGAACGCACGAGCCAGGAACTCGACCAGGCCCCGCCCGACGTCGAGTTGGGCGACACCGTGCGCGTCACGAGCATCCACCGCAGCAAGGGGCTCGAGTTCCCCGTCGTGTTCGTGGCGGGACTGGGGCGCAATCTGCGCGGCGGCCGGCAAAAGCCCCGGTTGCGCCTCCACCGGCGCCTCGGCATGGCGGCCGCGTACGCCGACGGCGAGGGGGGGCTGCACCCGACGGTGGGCTGGCGGGCGATCGAGGCCGCGGAGCGGCGCGCGGACCTGCACGAGGAGATCCGGCTCCTGTACGTCGCGATGACGCGCGCCCGCGACCGGCTCTACCTGACGAGCCACGGCGAGCCCGGTGCCGTTGCGGGCCCGCTCGACCCCGCCCTGCTGCGGACCGCGCGCAGCCCTGTCGGCTGGCTCGAGCCGCCGCTGTCGGCCCCGGATCTGCCTGTCCTTTGGCAGGTGGTGCGGGAGCGCGGCGAGCAGGGGGAGGCTGCTTTCGAGAGCGCTGCCGCAGCCGAGGCGTTCGATGCGGCGGCGGTTCGCGCGGCGTTCAGGGCCCTGCCCGAACGGCGGCTCGAGCCGCCGGAGCCCCTGCCCCTGCGGCTCAGCGCGAGTTCCCTGGCGGAAGGGGAGCGGGGGTATGGCGCCATCCTGCGCAGGCGGCGGGGCCGGCAGGGCGGCCAGGGCGCAGGGACGGCGCGCGTCGCCGGCGTCCTGACACACCGCCTGCTCGAACTGATCGACCTGCGCCACCCGCCGTCCGACCTGCAGGCCGAGCTGCGGGGCCTGATCGCGCGGGGTGCCCTGCCGCAGGCCGCGGCGCAGGCCATCGATCTCCAGGCGGTGGGCAGATTCCTCGCTTCGCCGACGGCTGCCCGCATCCTGGGCGCCAGGCGGCTCGAGCGCGAGATCGCCTTCAGCGTGCTCGCGGATCCGTCCGGGCGGCCTGACGCAGCGGGCGAGACGGTGCTGCAGGGCAAGATCGACCTCCTGCTCGAGGATGCCGACGGCTGGCTCATCGTCGACTTCAAGACAGACCACGTCGCCGCGGCGCAGGTGGCGGAGGCGGCGCGGGCGTACGCGGGGCAGGTCGAGGCGTACCGGCAGGCGTTGCGGGCGATCGCCGGCGTCGAGGCGGACGCCTTGCTCTACTTCCTGGCGCCGGGTGTTGCATTCGCCATGGCCCGCTAGAGCGCCTAGCCGCAGACGGGGCTAGGGACTGCCGCCCGCCGCGCTCGCCAGCTGCCCGGCGCGGTGCAGGCCGAACAGGGCGAGTCCCGTGGCGGCGAGGCCGGCGCTGCCGGCGACCGTGAACGCGAGCGGCGTGCCGCCTGCCTGGCATAGGGCTCCCGCCACCAGCGCCCCGAGGGGGGCCGTGCCGAGGAAGATGTAGTTGTAGAGGCCGGCGACCCTGCCCTGCATGCTGTCGGGCGCGGCAAGCTGCACCATGGTGGCCGTGGACGAGGTGTAGAGCGTGTAGCAGACGCCCGTCGCGACCAGGAACACGATCGCGAGGAGCAGCCCCTTCTGCGGGGCGAGCAGCAGCTCGCCCAGGCTGAAGCCGCCCGCCGCCACCAGAAGAATGGTCCAGGTGGAGCGGTTGAGCGCGGCGGAGGCGAGTGCCCCGGCGACCGCCCCGACCCCGAGCAGCGCGCTCAGCAGGCCGTAGACCTCGGCGCCGGAGTGCAGGGTCTGGGAGGCGAGGAGCGGCAGGAGTACGCCGAAGTTGATGCTGGCGACGGAGATCACGGCGAGCAGCACGAGCGGCAGGAAGATCTGCGGCGTGCGCCGGGCGTAGCCAAGCCCCTCCCGCAGGTCCCGCAGGAGTGAAGCGTGGCCCTGCAGGCGCTGCAGCGGGAAGAACTCCGCCGGCCGCATCAGGTATAGCGTGACGGACGCGGCCACGCTGAGAACGCCGCTCAGCGCGAAGCAGACCCCGACGCCGGCCGTGGCGATGATCACGCCCGCGATGCCCGGCCCCAGCACGCGCGCCGCGTTGCTGACGCCCGAATTGAGCGAGATGGCGTTTGCGAGCTCCTCGCGCCCCACCATCTGGACCATCAGGGCCTGCAGGCTCGGGCTGCTGAAGATGAGCACGACGCCGCGGACCACGGCGAGCGCGTAGACCCAGTCGACGCCGGTGTGGCGGGCGAAGGCGATGGCCGCCAGGGCCGCCGCGCAGGCGGCGAACAGGGCCTGCGTGATGATCAGCGTCCTGCGGTGGTCCAGGCGGTCGCTGAGGCCCGCACCCAGGAGACCGAGCACGCTGTAGGGGATGAACTGCCAGAACGAGACGAGGCCGACCGCCACGGCCGAGCGGGTCAGCTCGAGCACGAGCCAGACCTGGGCGGCGCCCAGGATCCAGTTGCCGGCCTGGGAGGCGAATTGGCCGACGAAGTACAGGCGGTAGTTGCGATGCAGGCGCAGGCTCTCGAAGGTATGGGCGCCGGAGCCGCTCACCTGGCGGCTTTGGCTCGGCGGTTGCGGGGCCTCGCAACGGCCCGCGAGACCGACGGCGTCCCGGGGCGAGGCGCCAAAGGCGGCATGTGCAGAGCCTCCCGTCCATCCGTCCCGGTTCGCGGCCCGGGCTCGAATTCCCGCCTGCGCTCCCGGCCTGCAGGTGAGCATTGGGCCGCGGCGCCGCATGCGGGCCAAGGCGGCAAGTCTGGCATACTGGACGAGGATCTGGAACTCGGGCTGCGGGGCTCCGGGCGGACGATGCGGAAGGGGGCCGATCGATGGTCAGCGCGCGCAGGCGCCTGAGGGACCTCGGCGTGGCGGTCGGGGTGCTGCCGACAGGCAGGTGGAACGCCATCACCGACGTGCCCGGCGTGCGGGTCGGGCACGTGACGCTCGACGTGGCAAGCGGCTTTCCGGCGTCTGTCTGCACCGGCGTGACGGCGGTCGCGTACGGCCTTCCGGACTCCGCGCCCCGCACCCTGAGGGCCGCAAGCCACGTCATCAACGGTTTCGGCAAGACGGTGGGCCTCGTGCAGCTCGACGAGCTCGGGGAGCTCGAGGGGCCGATCCTCCTGACGAACACGTTCGCGGTGGGGGCCGCGCTCGAGGGCGGGCTCCGCCACCGTCTTCTGCTCGATCCGCGGATCGGCGACGACCGGCCGTCGGCGAATGTCGTCGTGGGCGAGTGCAACGACGGCTACCTGAACGCTCTGAGCCTCTTCGCGGTGCGACCCGAGCACGCGGAGCAGGCCATCGCCAGCGCAGCCTCGGGCCCTGTCGCAGAGGGAGCCGTCGGCGGCGGCAAGGGCATGACCTGCTGCGGCTGGAAAGGAGGCATCGGCACCGCCTCGCGCACCTCCGAGGCGCAGGGCTTCACCGTCGGCGTGCTGGTGCAGGCAAACTTCGGCGCGGCGCAGGACCTGACCATCCTGGGCGTGCCTGTCGGGCGTCAGCTGCGACCCCAGGACTTCCTGCCAGGCGACGGGTCGATCATCATGGTCGTGGCCACCGACCTGCCCTGGGACGCTTTGTCGCTCAGGCGCCTCGCGTCCCGCACCGCCTTCGGCTTGGCGCGTCTCGGCTCGGTCGCATCGCACGGCAGCGGCGACATCGCCATCGCCTTCTCGACGGCGGAGCAGGGCACACCTGCCCACAGCGATGGCGGCGACCTCGCGACCTGGGCCTTCCACGCCGTGGCCGAGGCCACCGAGGAGGCGATCCTGAACGCCCTGGCGATGGCCGAGACGACCGAAGGCAGGCAGGGGCGCGTCGTGCCGGCGCTGCCGCTCGACGCGACGCTCGACCTCCTGCGGCGGCGCTAGATGGGGCCCCAGCGGACCGCTGCGGCGGCATGGGGCAAGGCGGGCGGTGCCTTTGCGCTGCGGCGCTGTCCGGACGCCACAGCGCGGGCGAGTGTGGCATCATGGGTGCCGGGGGGGCTGTTCATATGGAGAAGTTTCCGCCTGTCGCGGCCGTGACGGCCATGGGCCCGCTCGGGATCGTGCACCTGCCGCGCATGTGGGCCAAGGCCTTGCAGCATGCCACAGGGCACCTCAACGACGACTACATCGTGGGCTGCGGGCTTGACCGCGCCGTTTCCGGCGCCCTCGGCATCGACATGCAGGAGGCGCTGAGCTACATCCAGACCGCCAAGCCCACCTACCACGAGTTCGAGGCATGGGTCGTGGCAAGGTGCGGCGGAACCGTCGGGCCCGACAAGGTACGTGCGGCCAACGAGGCGATCCTCGGCATCACGTTCGACGCGCAGATGGCGAAAGAGTTTCGCGCGGAGCTGGGGCTGCCGCAGGAAAGCAAGCTCGACGGCGCGGCGAACCTGGACACGCTGGACGACTGGCTGCAGTTCCACCGCTGGATGACGGCCTCCTGAGCCTTCCGCCGGCCGCGTGGCGCATGCTCGCCGCACTCCCGGCGTGAGGGCGGGACTTGGACCTGCTCGCTGAGGCGCCCCGCGGCTCTCGGGCCCTGGGGCATGAGGCCGATTTGCGCCGCGACGACGTCCGCCTGCCGCCTCGCGCCAGCTCGTGGCGCGTGGCGGCAGGCGGCTCATGCGCTGGGGCAGCGAGCAGGTCTCCCGGCATGGCCGGACGCGGCAGGGGATTGCGGGCTCTGGGCGGAAGATGCCTGTGCCCGGCCACGGCCGGGCAGGGCGTCTATCAGGTGCAGGGCGGAGCGGTCGTGAAGCCGCAGAGTGGGCAGCTGACCTGGTTCCTCGGCTCGGCTGCGAGTCGGGCAAGCTGGCAGTTGGGGCAGAGCTCGCCCGGCGTCAGGACGATCCTGGCGCCGGCGGGATCGGTTGCAGGTGGCTCGATATGCACGTTTGGGCACCTCTCGCCTCGAGGGTACGCCCACGGCGCGGGCCAAGACAAGCGGAAGGAGACAACCGGCTTGACAGATCGGCTTTCGGCCCTTGCGGCCAAGTTCGCGGAGATCGACGACATCCAGCGGGCCGCCGCGGTGCTCGGCTGGGACCAGATGACCTACATGCCCCAGGGCGGCAACGCCGCGCGCGGCGAGCAGCTCGCCACGCTGGCTTCTCTGGCGCACGAGCGCCTGACGAGCCCAGAGCTGCGGGACCTGCTCTCGGCGTTTGCGGACGAGGTGCGTGCGAATCCCGGCGACGCGCTGCGCCAGGCCTTCCTGCGCACGGCGCAGCGGGCCTACGACCAGGCGGCCAAGCTGCCGCGCGAACTTGTCGCCCGCCAGATGCGCCTGACGACCGAGGCGTACGAGGCCTGGGTCATCGCGCGGTTGGAGAAGGACTTCTCCCTCTTCGCCCCGGCGTTCGCCAAGATCGTCGAGCTAAACCGCGAGATCGCCGAAGCGATCGGCTACCAGGGCGAGGCGTACGACGCCCTGCTCGACTTCGCAGAGCCCGGAATCACCGCACAGGCCGCGGCGGAGCTGCTCGGCGGGCTCAAGGAGGCCTTCGTGCCGCTCGTGCAGCGCATCGCCGAGCGCAAGGACAGGGTCGATCGCAGCCTGCTCTTCGGCCATTTCCCGGAAGCAGCCCAGTGGCAGCTCGGGCTCCAGGCGGTCGAGGCGTTCGGCTTCGACTTCCGCCGCGGCCGCCAGGACCGCTCGATCCACCCCTTCACCACATCGTTCGCCGTGGGCGACGTGCGCATCACGACGCGCATCGACGAGACGACGTTCGCGTCGGGCCTGTTTTCCACGTTGCACGAAGGCGGCCATGGGCTGTACGAGCAAGGGCTGCCAGCGGAGTGGGCCCGCACGCCGCTCGGCCAGGCGGTCTCGAGCGGCGTGCACGAATCCCAGTCGAGGCTGTGGGAGAATCTCGTCGGACGTTCGCGCCCGTTCTGGCGGTACTTCCTGCCCAGGGCCAAGGAGGCGTTCGGGTCGCAGCTCGCGGCCGCGACGGTCGAGGATGTCTACAGGGCCGTCAACTACGTCGAGCCGTCGCTGATCCGCGTCGACGCGGACGAGGTGACCTACAACCTGCACATCGCGGTGCGCTTCGAAGTCGAGCGGGCCCTGATGCGTGGCGAGCTCAAGGCGCAGGACGTGCCGGCGGCCTGGACGGACAAGATGCAGGCATATCTGGACGTCACGCCCCCCGACGACCTCTCGGGACCGCTCCAGGACATCCACTGGACCTCTGGCCTGGGCGGCTTCGTCGGCTACACCGTCGGCAACGTGGTCGCGGGACAGCTCTGGCGGGCCGCGGAGGCCGCCATCGGGGATCTCGGCGAACTGATCGCAAGGGGTGAGTTCGCGCCGCTCCTGGCGTTTTTGCGCCGGGAGGTGCACGGGCTCGGCTCGCGCGAGACGACGGACGGCCTGATGCGCCGGGTGACGGGCGAAGGCCTCACGACAAAGCCCTACCTCGATTACATCCAGGCCAAGTTCGGCGAGATCTACGGGCTCTAGCGCAACGGGAAGGGCCGCCCCGGCTGGGGCGGCCCTTCACCTTCCGGGGAGCCTTCACTCCGCCATGGCGAACCCAGCCGCCTCGAGGGCCGCCCGCGCCGCCTGCACGGCGTCGCCCGGCACGTAGATCGTGCCGAAGCGGTGGTCGCCCTGGGGATGGGAGAGGTAGGTCGCCTGCACGTTCGCGCCGGTTGCGGCCACGGCACCGAGGGCGCGCGCCATCTCGCCGGGACGGTCGCCGACGCGGAAGTGCAGGCGCGCCGCGTACTCGATGTCCAGGATCTCGTCGAAGAAGCGGTTGAGCTGGGGCCAGCCGAGCAGGCCGACGACCTCGCCCGCGTCGTTTGCCACCAGCACGGCGCGGCTCGGCCTGCGCCAGAGCGCCTTCGCTGCCAGTTCGAGCGGCGCGGTGTGCGGCAGGGTCTCGACATGCTCCGCGATGGTCGCGACGGGCCGGCCAGGGTCGGCCTTCATGCCGTGCATCACTGCGCCGGCCAGATGTTCGAGGATGCTGCGCATGCGCACGATGCGCCCGCGCGGCTGCTCGTCGAGCACAAGGCAGGTGAGCTGCGCGTCAAGGAGCTGCCGGTACGCCTCGCCGAGCGGGGTGAGCGGCGAGACCAGGGAGCGGTCGAGCGGCAGCATCAGCGATCCGAGTAGCATCAGATCTGAGACCTCCCGGATGCGGCTAGTGGGGTGGGTTCTGCCTCGCGGCCCGGGCTCCTGCCGCCGTGCAGCGCAAGCGCCAGCATGGCCCCGACGATCAAGGCGCCGCCCAGGTACTGCGGCCAGTTCAGCGTCTGTCCCAGCACCACAAACGCGCTGATGGCCGCCGAGAGGGGCTCCGCGGTCGCCGCGATGCCGACGGCCGTCGGTTCGAGACGGGTCAGGGAGTACACGTAGAGGGCGAATGGCACCAGTGTGCCCAGCACCACGACGAATGCGATGAGCAGCACGCTCTCGGGGGTGAGGCGCCCCATGCCGTGCAGCCAGAGCGGCCAGGGCACGGTCGCGATGACGGCGCCGTAGAGGAAGCCGTAGGCGGTCGTGACGAAGGCGCCGCGTCGCGCGACGAGGTCCCTCGGATAGATTGTGTAGAATGCGAGGCTGAGCGCCGTGATCAGTCCCAGCGCGACGCCGAGCGGCTGCAGGCGCAGCTGGCCCTTGCCGAGCACGAGAAGCAGCGTGCCAAGGACCGCGAGAACCAGCGCGACGGATTCGGACCGCGCCGGGAGCCGCCGCTCGCTCAGCACGACCCAGGCCGCGATCAGCGGTGGGCCGAGGTATTGCAGGAAGGTCGCCATGGCGACGCCGATCAGCGAGATCGCGGCGAAGTAGCCGAACTGGACGAGGAAGAAGCCGAAGGCGCCGAAGACGGCGAGATGGCCGAGGTCCCGCGCCGAGACGCGCAGACTGCCCGGCTGGCGCCAAAGGAGCACGAGCGCGAGGATCAGGCCCGCGCCCCAGAGGCGCACCACGACGAGAAACAGCGGCGAGAAGCCGTAGCGAACGAAAAGGAGCTGGGCCGCCGTGCCGCTGAGGCCCCACAGGCTCGCGGCCACGAGCACCAGCGCGATCCCCTGTGTGGCCCTGGACACCTTCAGCCCACGACCCGCTTGAGGTACTCTCGCGAGATGTTTCCGCCCGAGAGGACGGCGACGCTCCGGAGTGCCCCGTCCACCTTGCCCGCCATGAAGGCTGCGTAGGCGACTGCGCCGGACGGCTCGACCACGAGCTTCTCCCGCCAGAGCAGGGAACGCACCGCCGCGAGGATCTCGTCCTCCGTGACGGTGACCACCCGGTCGACGACCCGGCGCAGGATGTCGTAGTTCAGGTTGCCCACCGACTGCGTGCGCAGGCCGTCGGCGGCCGTGTCGATCGTGTCGAGCGACACGTGCTCGCCGCGCGCGAAGCTGAGCGCGAGGTCGTTCGCGCCCTGCGGCTCGACACCGATGACCTCGACGCCGGGCACGAGCGCCTTGAGCGCGAGTGCGGTGCCCGCGCAGAGTCCGCCTCCGCCGACCGGGACGAGCACCTGCCGGACGTCGGGCAACGCAAGCCCGATCTCGAGGCCGACGCTGGCCTGGCCCGCGATGATCTGCAGGTCGTCGTAGGGCGGCACGAGGACGAAGCCTTCCTGCGCGGCCTGCTCCTCGGCGATGCGCCTGCGCTCGTCGGAGCCTCCCTGGCAGAGGACGACCTCGCCGCCGTACGACAGAACCCCCTCGCGCTTTTCGACGACGCCGCCTTCCGGCATGACGATGCGGGCGCGGCAGCCGAGCAGCGCTGCGGCGCAGGCGACGGCCTGCCCGTGGTTGCCCGACGAATAGGCGATCACGCCGTGCGCCTGCGCCGCCTCGAGCGAGCTTGCGAGCTTGTGGTATGCGCCGCGGATCTTGAAGGAGCCTGTCCGCTGCAGGTTCTCGGGCTTGAGGCGGAGCGCTTCGAGACCTGGCGCGCGGGCCTGCAGGAGGGGCGTGGGCAGGAGAACAGGCCCGATCAGGCGGGCCGCGGCTTCGATCTCGGCAAGCGATGGTTCGATTGGTTCAGACATGGCCGGGCGCGCCTTCTGGGGCGCGCACCTCCCTTCGCTGGACTGCTCTGGGACTTCTCGCGGCGAGGGGCAGCATCCTGCCCGGCGCGACGCAGGATGCGCGGGGTGTTGGTGGAACAATGTGAGAGGTGGATGGAGGGATTGCAGAGATGGCCGCAACGGACGTCAAGTCGAGAAGCGAGATGGAGCCGTCGCTCCAGTGGAACCTAGCGGACCTCTACGCCGGCTACGAAGCGTGGCAGGCGGCGCTCCAAGAAGTTCGGGTGCTGTGCGACGGGTTCGAGACATACCGGGGCCGCCTCGGCGAGAGCGGCACAGGGCTGCTCGCGGCGCTGCAGGCGGAGGACGAGATCGGCCGCAGGCTGGAGCGGATCTGGGCGTACGGCATGTTTCACCACGACCAGAACACGCAGGACCCGCAGGGTACGGAGATGGTGGCGAAGGCCCAGGCCAGCGCGGCGCAGGCGGGCGAGGCGACGGCATTCCTGGTGCCTGAACTCGTCGCCCTGCCCGAGGGACGCCTCGAGGCTCTGCGGCGGGAGACTCCAGGCCTCGAGCAGTACGCCCATACCCTGAAAGAGATCGAGCGGCAGCGCCGTCACGTCCTCGCGCCGGGCGAGGAGGCCCTGCTCGCGGCGTTCTCGCCGGTGCTGGGCAACGCCGACACGATCGCGGGACAGCTCTCGAACGCGGACCTGAGGTTCGAGGACGCGAGGACGGGCGCGGGCGAGGAGATGCCCCTGAGCCATGGCCGCTACGGCCAGTACATGGAGTCCAGGGACCGCGAGCTGCGGCGCACGGCCTACATCAACATGCACCGCGCCTACGAGGAGCACCGGCACACCTTCGCCGCGACGCTCGACCAGCAGCTGCGCACCTCGGTGACCGGCGCGCGGGTGCGTCACTACGGCTCGGCGCTCGAGGCCGCACTCGACGGCCGCAACCTGCCGCAGGCGCTCTACGGGCGCCTGATCGAGGCGGTGCACGCCGCCTTGCCCGCGCTCCACCGCTACGTCGCATGGCGGGGCAGGAAGCTGGGCGTCGACCGGATGCACTTCTACGACCTCTACCCGCCGGTGCTCGACCTGCCCGAGAAGCGCTACGCCTGGCAGGAGGCCAAGGCGTTGGCCCGCGAGGGCCTCGGGCCGCTTGGCGCCCACTATCTCGAGGGGCTCTCGCACGTCCTCGAGGACCGCTACATCGACGTCTACGAGAACCGCGGCAAGCGGTCGGGCGCGTACTCGATGGACGTCTACGATGTCCACCCGTACATCCTGATGAGCTTCACGGGCACGCGCGACAGCGTATTCACCTTGGTGCACGAGGCGGGCCACTCGATGCACTCGGTGCTCTCGCGCGAGAACCAGACCTTCCGCAACGCCCAGTACCCGATCTTCCTCGCGGAGATCGCCTCGACGACCAACGAGCACCTCCTGCTTCAGCATCTCCTGCGCACGAGCCGCGACCCGGACGAGCAGATCGACCTGCGCGACGACCTTGCGCAGAAGTTCCTCGGCACCGTGTTCCGCCAGACGATGTTCGCGGAGTTCGAGCTCAAGGCCCACGAGCGGGTGGAGGCAGGGGGCGCCTTGACGGCGGAGTTCCTGCAAGAGACCTACCGGGACCTGCTCGCCCTCTACTACGGTCCGGATCTCGAGATCGACGAGCCGGGCACGTTCGAGTGGGCCAGGATTCCCCACTTCTACATGGGCTACTACGTCTTCCAGTACGCGACGGGGTTCATCGCCGCCGCGGCGCTCTCGCAGGCGATCCTGCAGGAGGGCGGGGCGGCGGCGGAGCGCTACCTCGCGTTCCTCGGCTCGGGGGGCAGCGACGATCCGCTGCCGATCCTGCGCCGCGCCGGGGTGGACCTGATGGAGGAGGCAGCCCTGACGCAGGGTCTCGGGAGCTTTGCGGCGGTCGTCGAAGAACTGGACGGGCGATGAGGGCCTAGGGGGAAGACCGCGCCAGCGCGCAGCGACGGCCGCGGGCCGCCGCTGCCTCTAGAGCTGGATGGGTCGCTACTGCCTCGCGAGATGGTCGTCTCCGAGCTGAAACACGTACGTCGCTCCATCCTCGGCCCTTAGCACCGCCCGGTTCCCGGCGAAGGAAGCCAGCCGCAGCGGACCGTCCCCGCGTCGTGCGGTGAATATGCCAACTGTCCTGAAGGTCTCCTCGCTGTAGGCGATGACGACGCCTTGCGAAGGCAGTGCATCTGGGTAACCGCTACATAGCAATTGGGACGCGTTAAACCAACAGTCCCCCACGGCGTAATCTGGCACCGGGTGCCTTACTGCAGGCAGTACGGCACCGGGCAGCAGAGCGATGGACCGCTGCGGCAGGCTTGCCGTGAGGGGAAGGTCCCGCCGCCAGCCCGTCGAGAGCCAGCGAGCCATGGCAGGATCGCTGCAACGGCGGGCCTGCTGACCGTCCGACCGGCTGACCAGGACGTACCTTGGCGAGACGCCGTTACCGGCAGAGCGGTCGGCGGGCAACCAGTCCTGGGAGATGGCAAGTGTCTTGCCGCCGCCCAAGACGAAGAGCAGTACGTGATCGCCAAACTGCGCTACGGGTCCAGGCGGAACGTTCTCTTGATGTCGGGCTTGCCGGAGCAGGCGCAATAGTCGGTCGATGATGGCCCGGTCCTTTTGTGACCGCGGGTCGAGCGTTTCTATGGCCGACGAGGGATTCCCGAGGTTGAGTTCGACCCCGAAGATCTCTGCCGGCAGTGGGACGCACATGTCGGCGGATTGCCTTGGGCCGCCACACCCCGCCAGGAGGAACGCGGTGGCGAGGCTTGCGACGAGGGCCTGGCGCATGCGACGAAGCCTCCCTTGCAGAGCCGGGCATTGTGCCGTCGTCAAGGCGCCCCCCTGCCTTGTGAACACCTGCGATAGGGAGCGGTGACGGGCCTGCACGAAGCCTCAGCTGTGCGCTTCGCCAAAGGGCCAAAGCGGCGGGCAGGCGCCAAGCGGCGAGCACGAGACGGGGTAGCACCGTCCCTTCGGCCTGACGCATTGCGGCGCACCATTTCTACCCGACGATCCTGACGGACGCCATGGTCGGCCGCCCGGGCAATGCGACCTACGCGCCAGGGACCTTCACGCTGCTGCCCAACAGTCCGTGATTATGACGATTCGCGCTTGCGGCGCCGTCCCCATCCTAAACTCCGGAGGCAGGGTCACGGGCACCGTCGCGAACGTGTTGACAGTGGACGGCACGGACGAATGCAGCATCCCGGGGAAGCTCGTCTCGTACACCTTTATGGTGTCCGAGCTCCACCTGGACGTGCCGATACCGGCCAAGGCGACCGAAAGCGGCAATGGAGCGGGCACAGCAGCAAGGGAAGCATATCGGCTGACCGCCGCAATCCCGCTCGCTCGATTCAGTCTTCGCCAGCAATCGGCCCTTCGCCCGAGTTCGTCGTGGTAGTCGTCATCTCTCCGCGAACCCGTCGGATGTCTTCCGCGCGGTACTGACGTTGACCACCGGCCACGTTCCGCCTCGCTACACCCATCTCGTCCAGGAGGCCGCCCGCATCCCAAGCCTCCAGAGTAGAAGGACGGACGCCGAAAACCGCTGAGGCGGCGTACAGACTCATCCATTCTGTGGCCATGATGACCTCCTAGCTGTTGCCGCTCCGGAAGGGGGCTGTCACCGAGAACGTGGTCAGACGTATTCACATCCGGCACTCTCTTTCGGTGTTTTACCATGGGCTTAGGCCTTTCCTGCTTCGACCAGGCGGCGCGCAAAGCGCGAAGGTGGTTTCGTGGGGCCATGCGTGCATAGTCCGACTGGAGTCCCAGACGGCGCGCTTCGGGATACACCGCAGAGTGCAACCGGGCGCGGTTAGCGGCCTATGTCGAGCGTGCCTGAGCAAGTCCGAAGGATACCGTTTGAGCAAACCGCTCAGCGGTAGCATCCAGCCACGCTTGCTTGCGACGCGTAGGCGCCAGGATCTTTACGCTCACCGTTTAGGTACTCTGCATGAATCTCTAGTACCTCAGAATGTGCCAAGTGTGGAGCTATGCAGCGCACCGCACGGCCTCCCCATGGCTAAAGCAGGGGCTTCCGTGCGGTGGGGAGGGTGATCATCCTCAGACCTTCGCGCAGGATGCTGCGCGAGGTGCTGAGGTCGCGATCCTCCATGTGGCCGCAGATGGGACAGACGAAGGTGCGATCAGCCAGCGTCAGGGCGCCGTTCCTGCTCCTTCACCTGCGCCAGGTCTGCAACGATGGGAAGATGCGGCCCGAGCAGATCCTGATACCAACGCCTATCTGGCCAAAGTCAAGGTCTCCGATGAGGATCCGGCTGCCGTCGCCCTGCACAGAGATGAGTTCCACGGGAAGCAGGACTACACCATCTTCCCCCGGCAGCAGAAGTCAGATTGATTCCTTGTGGGCCCTAAGGGTATACATTCCAGACCTCGACCCAGCGTAGGCCCTGTGGCGTCTCAGCAATCACGCCGCTGACCTCCCAGCCTACCTGTTGGGGATGGCGGAGTTCCGCTGGTACGGCGACCACACCCTCCAAACTGTCTAGAACACTTTCAATCTTCCAGCCCAGGTCCGAGATCGCCAGGATCTGAAAGTGACCATCGTACGTTACTTCTGAATCGACAGCCGGTTGCCACTCAACCCACGCAGCCAACCGATTCCGTAGATCCGTGGCCTTGGGTAATGCCCGGCCTAGGCTGGTGGTTTCGGCGTCGAAGTACTCGGCGCCCTCCGCATCTATGTAGCCGCGCTCGTAGAGCCATTTGCCCAGCCGATGAGTAACGGTTCCGGCCGCCCGCATCAACTCCTGGCCGGCAATGACCTTACGCACCATGAACCAGCCGAAAAACTCGCCCATGCCGCCTGCAATCTCTCGAGGCGGACACAAGCGGCAAACGGCATCCTCCGAGCCTGCCCGCTGCGCCTCGTCGACCGCCTTGCGCAGTGCCGGGTCGCTTGGCGTCAAATAGTCTTCGAGACACAGGCGCAAGAGCTCAATCACGCTCTCGTACCGCCGATAGGTCCGTGCCGACAGCCGGTCCTTTTCGTCCGCCAGGAACTCGTGGTGTCAACAGTTGCCTTATTTACCTAGACATCCGTTGTTCGTGCCGCCCCAGTGCCGACTTGCGCCGGTTGTTCGCGGAACCCGTTTGCGCAGGTGCCAACCATCCTCACGCACGAGCCGTGGCCGGCAAACCACTGGGAGTCGCCCC
>JAJZQO010000041.1 GCA_021847575.1 Bacillota bacterium
AGGTGGCTATGCCGGTTCACCAAGGGCACCGCCGCGAAAGGGGCGGAAACGGCGACTGGCGCTATGGCTACGGCTATCGAGGCTTTGGTCTACCCACCCCCTTGGGCTCGTCCGGGGCCGTGGCCCGTGGCTGACATGGTTTGCCGTGGGCTTGCGCATCAGCGTGCAAGCCCACGGCAATTGCCCCTTGGCCAGGGCTATGCTAACGGCCCGAGCGAGCCGCGGCCGGTCTTGCGGCGGGTCTGGCGGCCTGCCCGGTCCTTTTTTCCGTGCCTGCGAATAGCGCGTCGAGGCCGTAGCCAGGATGTGGCTCGAGCGCCAGGATCACCGCGAGAGCGGTCAGACCGAGGTCCCTGACATAGAGCGAAGTGCCGCCACCGTTCAGCATCAACCCCAGAACGATGGTCGCGAGAAGCGCTGCGCTGACCCAGCTGAGCGGCCGCGTCCAGGCGCCGAGCAGGAGAAGTCCGCCAACCGCGAACAGCGCGTAGCCATGTGCGAGCAGGAGCGGCGTCGTCGGCAGAAAGCTGAGCAGGTGCGGGATGTAGCCGACCCACTGCGACGGGTTCCAGAGTTCGCCGGCACCGAAGTAGAGCAGGACGCCGGCTAGTGCGACGCGACCGATCAGGGAGCGCAACTGGGCGATGCGGTCTGTCATCTGGGTCACCTCACTTCTGCGTGATGTAGCCCTGGGCATCGGTCAGGACGAAGCCGTCGTCGCCCAGGTTCGCGTCCTGACCCGGCGCGTCGTCGCCATAGCTCGTCTCGATCCAGTAGGCGCGATCGGAAGCCTGGAAGTTCTGCTGTAGGGCAGTGCTGCCACCGAGCTGGCTCCTGATGACGACTTTCCTCTCGCTGGCAGAGGCCGGATGCACAGAGATCTGGAAGCCGGCGTCGGCCTGCGTCAGTTGGGACGAGGCGCTGGGATACACTTCGTAGGTAAACGGCCAGATTTGCGTCGCGCTGAGCTTCGTGCCGCCCTTTGCGGCCGAATGGGCCGCACGGTGCGTTGCGGGAGGATCGGTCGCCTTCTTCGGGGTCGCTGCGGAACTGGCATGCGCAGCGGGCGTTCCGGCGAACGCCACGCCGGGTACGGGCTTCGCGGAAGCTCCGTGCAGCAGGAGCCAAGCACCAACCGCGAGCACGGTCAGCAGGGCTGCAAGGTGCGGTGCGCGGACGAACAACCTCTCATCCCTCCTGGGACACTCAGGGTTGAGCCCAGCGTACGCGAGCACTCTGAGCCGAGCCTGAAGGCTTGAAAAGTCCGCACGCGCCACACCCGTCAAACGCGACAGGAACCGGCGCCGCGCGTCACTGTCCCCGGGCGAGCGGTCGATGACCTGGGATTGCCCATTGGCAGCACTGGCGACAGGTGGTATGCTCATTTGCACATGCTACCAAGGAGGGAAGGCCATGCGCGGGATGATCAGGCTCGGCTCCGCTCAGGGAGTCGCCATGTCCCACGCTTGGTCTGCCCATCCGCTGCGCTGAGAGTTCGGTGCGCGGCCCGGCCGGTCAAGTGATGACCGGCCGGGCACTTTTTGTGTCGGGACGGCGCCCGCGAGGAGGTTCACGTATGCTGGCGATCGAGTGCGTCGACGTCTTCAAGTCGTTCAGACCCGAACGCGAATCGCTGCTAGGCCGCAAGAAGCCCAAGGTGGCCGCCCTTCAGGACATCAGCTTCACCATGCCCGAGAGCGAGTGCCTAGGCATCCTGGGGCCGAACGGCTCGGGCAAAAGCACCCTCATCCGCCTGATCTGCACCCTGCTGCTGCCAGACCGCGGAGAACTCAAAGTCTTCGGGCGAGATGTCGTAAAAGCGCCGCAGGAAGTGCGCCGCCTGATCCACCGCGTCTCGGTCGAGGCGTCCTTCTTCAAGAAGCTGTCCGCGCAGGAGAACCTGGACTACGCAGCCGGCCTGTACGGCCTCTCGCGCGGCGCAGCGCGCTCGCGCGCGCAGGAGATCCTGGAGCGCCTGGGCCTGCCGAGGGCCAAGTACCGGGCGCCGCTTGAGGAGATGTCGCGCGGCCAGCAGCAGAAGGTGGCCATCGCCCGCGCCCTCCTGACATCCCCCACCCTGCTTCTGCTCGACGAGCCGACAACTGGCCTGGACCCCAGGTCGCGGCGGGACGTGCAGCAGTTCATCGAGGAGATCCGTCACGACTATGGGGCCTCGATCGTGCTCTGCACCCATGACATGCAGGAGGCGCAGCGCCTCTGCGACCGCGTGGCCGTCCTGCGCGACGGCCGTTTCATCGCCCTCGACACGCCGACGGAACTCGCCGTCCGACATGGTGGCGGAGGGGGCCTTGAAGGGGCTTTTCTGGCCCTCACCGGCGAGGATCCGCACGAAGAGGAGGAAATGAACGCTTGATCTCCATGCGCAGCGAGGGACGCGCCATGGGCGCGGTCATCTCACGCAATTTCAGCCTGATCCGCCGCTACCTCGGCTGGGAGGTCGTGTTTGCGTTCTACAATGCCGTGAACGCGCTCACGATCGCCTTGATCGGGCTTGCCGAGCCCGGTCCCGGCCAAGGCCGGCGCGTGCTCTATCTGGCGATCGGCGCCTTGCTCTGGAACTTCCTCTCGGTGCTCTTCTTCGAGATCTCGAACTCGGTCATGTGGGAACGCTGGGAAGGCACGATCGAGTACAGTTTCATGGCGCCAGTGCGCCGGGTGACCTACCTGCTCGGGGTCTGCGCCTACGCCGTCGTCTACGGTCTCGCCCGCACGCTCGTCGTGCTGCTCGGCATCTTCCTGCTGTTCCACCTGCCGCTCGGGCAGGCCGATCTCACTGCCGCCCTGCTCGTTCTTGCGGCGGCCTCGCTGCCGTTTATCGGCCTGGGGCTCCTCGGCGCGATCATGCCGATGCTCTCTGCAGAGCGAGGCGCTCAGGCGACGCAGGTGATCCAGGGCGTGATCCTGCTCGTTTCCGGCATCTACTACCCGATCACCGTCCTGCCGCATTGGCTGCAGGTGCTCGCCTGGTTCTCTCCCGCCACCTACACCTTGACATCGGTGCGCGCCGCCGTGCTGGACGGCGCCTCCGTCGGCGCCGTGCTGCCGACCGTCTTCGGGCTGCTCGGGGCCGGCATCGTCCTCGTGCCGATCGGGATCTGGGCCTTCCACATCGCCGAACGCTACGCGCTGCGCACCGGCAAGCTGAAACGCAACGGATAAGGAGGTACGCCTAGGTGCGGGCCCTGAGAGTGGCCATGCAGGATATCAGGGGGCGCGTCGCCAGGTGCGTGGCGCGGCGCCTCCGTCTTCTTCAGCCACCGGCACCGTTCGACATCGCACGTGGCTGCGATCCGGGCGGCGGTCCCGAGGCGAGCGCGGAAGCCCAGGGGGCTGGGGGCCGACGGCTCGACGTCGCGCGACCTTGCGCAAGCCGGGACCGCGACGGCGGGCTCCAGGCGGCGGAGGCGGTCCGCGGCCCACCCTCGATCCTGGTGAACAGCGGGCCGCCTCAATCAGGGGACAGGTCCTCACGTCCGACGGCGGACTTCCGACAGCCTGAACCTAGGGCAGCGGTTCGTGATCCCTGGAGGCTGGCACGTCCTCGGCGGGCGGCGCCGCCGGCGCATCCGGCTCTGGCGGCGCGGCCGGCCTTTCGTGCGGCCCGTCACGGCCGGCAGCATCACGTGCCGCAGGCCCTTGGGCCGTTTTGGCTTGCTTGCGGGGCCCGCGGCGTCCGACGACGACGATGGCGCCCAGGGCCAGCACCAGCAGCAGCGCGGCGGGGATCATCTCCGCCGCCAACTGGCCCGCGATGCTCGCGCCAGCCAGGAGGCCGGCGGCGTTCGGACCCATCGGCAGGGCGAGGCGGATCCTGAGCCATGCGAAGAGCGCCAGCGCGAGTTCGACCACAATCACGGCGCCACCCATGGCCCCCGCAAGCCTCATGCGCCTGAAGAGGCCTTCCGTCAGCAGCCAGATGCCGCTGAGCGCGCCGCCGAGCGCCAGGCTCAGGTAGGCGCCGGCCAGCGTCTGCAGGACGCCTGAGAGATGATAGGCCAGCAGCACGGCCTGTGCGAGCGTAAGGCCGAATGCGTGGGACGCGGCCGGTGGCGGCACGATCTGCACCACCCCGGCCCAGAGCAGAACGCTGACAAGGAGCCAGAGCGCGGCGACCAGTCCACCGAGCAGATTGCGCAATCCCCCACCCCCTGTTCAAGGTGCTGCCGGTTTCTGGTTTCTGCTTTGCTGGTGCCGCTCCCTGCGTCCCACCAGGTCGACGCCTGCTACAATGTGGAGGTATGGCTGCAGGGAGGTCATCGCGCATTGGCGGAGCACGGTTTTCCTCGGGCTGTGGTGGCAACGGCCTTTGCCACCATGATCGCCTTCATGGGCATTGGCGTGGTCGACCCGATCCTCGCCACGATCGGCCGCGAGATGGGCGCCACCGACGCTCAGGTGGAGATGCTGTTCACGTCCTACATCGCCGTCATGTCGCTTGCGATGCTGGTATCGGGCGTCCTGTCGACGCGGATTGGCGGCCGGCGCACGATGCTGCTCGGCCTGGGCATTGTCGTGGTGTTCGCCACGCTGTCCGGGCTTGCGGGCAGCGTCGCCCAGCTCGCGACAGCACGAGGCTTCTGGGGACTCGGCAACGCCCTCTTCACCTCGACGGCGCTCGTCATCATCGTCGGACTTTCGACCGGTGGCACCGCCAGGGCGATCACGCTCTACGAGGCGGCGCTCGGTCTCGGCCTCTCCGCGGGACCGCTGCTCGGCGGGTGGCTTGGCAGCTACAGTTGGCGCTTCCCCTTCTTCGGCACGGCGGGGCTGATGCTGCTGGCCCTGATCGCCACGTACCTCACCGTGCAGGAGCCGCCGCGGCGCGAGAAGCCGCGCACTGCGCGGGAGATCTTCCAGGCCCTCGGGCACCGCGACGTGCTGACGAACGCGCTCGCGGGGCTCGGCTATTCCTACGCCTTCTTCACCATCCTCACCTACTCCCCGATCTATCTGCGCCTGCCCCCCCTCGAACTCGGTTTCACCTACTTCGGCTGGGGTGTCCTGGTGGCGATCAGCTCGGTGCTGATCGTCAACTACCTGCGCCCTCGCCTCGGCCCCCTGCGGCTGCTGCAAGGCAACATCCTGCTCTTCGCCGTGCTGATGCTGGCCCTCGTCGTGGTGCGCGGCGTGCTGCCCGTTCTCTTGCTGATCGTCGTCTCGGGCCTCTTCTGCGGCATCGCGAACGCCCTCTTCACCACGCTCGCCATCGAGGTGTCGCCGTTCAGCCGCTCGATCTCGTCGGGCACGTACAATTTCCTGCGCTGGGCAGGTGCCGCTGTCGCGCCGGTGCTCTCGGGATTCCTGGCGCAAGCGGTCTCGCCACAGCTGCCGTTTCTGCTCGCCGCAGTCATCCTGGTCGCGGCCACGGTGCTGCTCGCCGTCCGCCAGCGGGGACTGGCGGCGGCCCTGGCGGCCGAGGCGGCGGTCTATGAAGGAGCGCAGACGGACTGACGCCGTTTTGCGGGTGCAATCGCCCGCGGCGGCCGCACGCGGCCCAGGTCAGCTGTCGCCCAGAAACGAGAGCACGCCGCGCACAAAGGCATCCATGTGCGTGAAGAGCGTCAGGTGCCCGCCAGGCAGCGGCACGAGCCGCGAGCACGCAATGGCTCTGTGCATCTCCTCCGCCATGGCGTAGGGCGAGATGCGGTCGCTGAGGCCGTGCAGGATCAGGGTTGGCACGGCGATCTCGGTCAGGCGCCCTGTCACGTCGAAGCTGTGGGCCGCGGCGTAGTGGGCTGCGACCGTGCGCTCTCGCGCCGGGCTGAGCCGCTTCAGAATGCCCGAGATCCGCAGCAGGAACGCCACCCGCCGGCCCGACGGGGCGGGACGCGGCGCCGTCGAGGCTAGAATCAGGCTCTTGACCTGCCCGGGATGCCGCAGTGCGAGCGCGAGTGCGACGCGGCCGCCGAGCGACACACCGAGCACATGCGCAGGCCTTGCGCCAAGCACGTCGAGCAGACCCGACGCGTCATCCGCCATCGCCTCGATGCTGAGCGGCGGGTCGGACGCGCCTCGTCGCGACGCGTCACGCGCTTGCAGCGCGATGACGCGATAGGACTGCCCGAGCCTTCGGAGCAGCCTGCGATACGCAGAGAGTTCGGTGCCGAGGCCCGGAATGAACAGGAATGCGTCGCCCGAGCCCTCGCTCGCGAAGTGCAGGCGTAGGCCGTTGACCGTGGCCTCAGGCACGGCGCGGCCCCGTCATGCCCGGGGCGCCCGGACCAGCTTGCCCGCTGGCCGGGCAGGCGCTCCATGACATGCCCCGACTTTGTGCGACTGGCCCGGACGCAAGGAGCCCAGGCGGAACACGAAAGACGCCTCTCCTGGCTGTCACCGCCCTGCAAGCGGTCACTTCGCGTAGGTCTTGAGCCGCGCGAGGTCCTGCTGCAGAAGCTGCTCGTCCTGTCCGAGCTTTGCCCAGTTGCCGGCCTGCATGTCGGCCTGCACCTGCGCGTTGGCCTGAATAATGGATTGGATCAGGCCAGCGAGCGCCGCTTTGCCCTTGCCCGTCACTGGCGTCGGGGACGGCGCCGGGCCGGATGTCGGTTGCGTTCCGAGCTGCGGGAAGATCTGCACGAGCGCTCCTTCGAGGCTCGGCGACATCACCACCTGGTTGTTGTACGCGACGATCACCTCGCGCAGTTCCGGCATGGCGTTTGTCGCCGCTTCCAGATAGAGCGGCTCGACGGCCAGCATGCCGCCGCCGATCGGCAGAGTGAGCAGATCGCCGCGGATGACCTGCGAGCCGTGCTGGTCCCACAGTGTGATCGAAGAAGAGATCTGCGGATTCTGGCTGATCTCCGTCTCGACTTGCATCGGCCCCGGCACGAGCGAGCCGCTGGCCAACTGGTAGAGAACGAGGTGGCCGTAGGCGCTGCCGTCCTCGAGCGCCGCAAGCCAGCCGACCATGTTTGGCCGGCCGGGCGGCACGAAGGGCAGGATGCGCATGTACTGCAGGCGGGACTGGCCGGGCAGGCGGGCGACGATCTGCTCGGACGGCATGGGCTGCGGCGTGCCTGAGTTCTGGTAGAGCTCCTGCGGCAGGGCCCAGTTGTCGTTGCCGGCGTAGAACGTGTCGAGGTTCGAGACGTGGTAGCGCGCGAGCACGGCAGCCTGCGTGCGGAACAGCCCGTCCGGGTACTGCAGGTGGCTGCGGATGTCGGCGGGCATCTGCGAGATCGGCTGGATCAGCCCCGGAAAGATGGAGGACCAGGCGTCGCGGATGGGATCCTTGCCGATGGCGTAGAGGTGGACCTGGCCCGTGCCCGCGTCGACGGTCACCTTGACGGAGTTGCGCAGGTAGTCGACGTCGCCCGCCACGGTGTTGTAGTGCGCTGCCTCCGGCAGGTAGGCGGAGGAGGTGTAGCCGTCGAGCAGCCAGACGAGCCGGCCGTTCTTGCGGATGACCAGGTTCGCCTTCGGATCGAGCGTAAGCCACGGTGCCACAAGCCGCACGCGCTTGAAGATCTGCCGGTCCATCAGGTAAAGGGAACCGGAGGTGGTCTGGCCCTGCCAGAGGTAGCCGACGCCCTGCGAGAGCGCGATCAGCAAGCGGTAGCGGTCGAACGGGATGCCCGGGCCATGGTAGTTCGTGAGGGCACTCGAGCTGCCGGTCGGGTAGTCGAACTCCCCGAGGGCGTTCGGCACGATCACCGGGTCCGTCGTCTCCTCGCCGTAGTAGATGCGGGGTTGGCGGACGTGCGTGCCCGGCAGGCGATCCTGTACGGGCATGTTCTCGATGAGGAGCTTCGGCAGCCCCTCCTGATCGAACTGGGTCACGCCGGCGGCGATCACGCCGTAGCCGTGCGTGTACTGGAGAAGGCTCTGCTGGGTGCCGGCTCCGGAATAACCGGGGCTGACCTCGCGCGCCCCTAGGATGACCTCCATCGGCTGGCCGTGCACGGGATAGCGGTCGATCGTGACGTCGCTGAACGGGAAGGCGAAGTACTGGCGAAAGGTCTGCAGCTGCGAGAGCACCTGCTGGAAGGCGTGGGGGTCGGCGAGCCGCACGTTGGCGAGCGTCGCCTGGTCGCGTCGCAGACCTTGTGCCGTGATGGTGGCGTTGCCGGGGTAGGACACCGCCCGCACGGCGGAGAGGCCGAACGCCTGCCGCGTCGCGTTGATCGTGTCCGCCATGAAGGGTCGCTCCCAGGTCTGTTGGGCGCGATTCAGGCCGTTGCCGAGCGTCAGGGCCCCCAGACCGTAGCCGACGATCCAGATGGCGATGCCGCCAACCAGCGCATAGCCCGCGAAACGCGGCCCCCGCAGGGGCCGGCGCGGGAACAACAGCAGCAGAAGGCCCGAGAGCAGCAGGACGAGCGTCAGGAAGAGCTGCAGCGGCAGCACGAGGTGCACGGTGTAGTAGTCGGCGCCGGCAACGATCACCTGGCCGGTGGACTGGTTCAGCACTACCTGCGTCGCAAGCAGCGCGTAGCGTCCGAGCCAGACCCCCACCCCCGCCAGCACGAGCAGGCACGCCACGGGCCAGCGCACCGCCTGCACGTACTCGGTCGCGGTGTAGCGCCGCGAAAGGGCGGCGAGCACGCGGAACACGAGCATGAAGAAGACGAGGCTCGCGAGCAGGCCGGTCAGGGCTTCGAGCGCGGGCAGCCGGAAGACGTAGAAGCCGGCGTCGAGATGGAACACGGGGTCGCGCCAGCCGAAGGCGCTGCCATGCAGCGCGAGCAGGTAGGTGCGCCAGTTGGCCGCGAGCGCGTTGCCGGCGACCAGGCCGATGATGACCGCCGCGACCCAGGCGACCGGCCGCGAAAGCAGCCATGTGGCCTCGCCCCGCAGGCGGAAAAACTGGTCGAGCGGCGGCTGCAGGTTGAGCCAAGGTTGGCCGCGGCCGGCGAGCGCCCGCTGGAAAGGGCGCAGGCTGAAGAAGGCCAGGAAGCCCACGAGGAGGAAGCCGGCGACGAACCAGAGCACAGGCATGCCGACGAGTACCCAGAAGACCTGCGCCGCGTGCACGGTGTCGTACCACAGCAGCTGCAGCCCGAGGCCAGCCAAGTAGCGCAGCATCGCGTACAGGAAGATGATCGCGAAGATCAGCCAGAGCCTCAGGCGCAGCGACAAGGCCTCTCCACCTCCGGCCGTCTCAATCCTGGCGAGGTCGCGGCAGGTTCTGCTCGAGCCAGGCCTGCGTCGCGGCCGGATCGCTGCAGACGAGGAAGACCTCCTGCACCGACCCCGTGTGCAGCAAAAGCTTGAAGCCCGATTCGGTGCGGTACTGCACGGTGCAGTAGAGGCCGCGCGCCGGTCCCCGGCCCGCCTTGATGCGCCCCGGGATGACGCGCGTCACCCCGGGGGCCTTGGACATCTGCTCCAGAAGCTCCAGGCCGGGACCCAGGATGCTGTGCTCCTTCTTCAACTTCTGGTGGCGCAGGCCCATGGCGTTCAGCCGGCCTGGCGCGGCATCCGCCGGATCTCGACATCGACGATCGAGGCGGGTTCCAGCGGCTGGCTGCGCTCCCCCGTGGCGGGGTTCACGCCGACAGGTCCGCCGGCGATCTGCTCGAGGACGTCCATGCCCTGCGTCACGCGGCCGAACTGCGTGTAGTTCGGCGTCCGGTCGAGCTGCGTCGCGGACGGGCCCGTACAGACGAAGAACTGGCTGCCGTTCGTGTTGGGCCCCGCGTTGGCCATGGCAACGATGCCCGGCTCGTAGGAGTACGGCGGGGGCAGTTCGTCCTGCCAGCGGTAGCCGGGACCGCCGGTGCCGCGGTTGGTCGGGTCGCCCGTCTGGACCACGAACGGCCCGATCACGCGGAAGAACTCGTTCCCTGCGAAGTAGCCCTGCTCGGCGAGGAAGACGAAATTGTTCACCGCACGCGGCGACGCCTGGTCGAACAGGGCGATCGTGAAGCTGCCCTTCGTGGTGTTCACCACGGCCTCGTACGTCACGGCCGGATCGAGCGCAAATTCCGGCGGGGCATTCCAGCGCATCGGGGCGGTCATCGGGCTGCGCGCCCGGGGCGGCTCGGGCGGGTCACTGCTGGCATCGGGGCGTCTCTCCTTCGCTCCGGAATGGTGCTCCAGTCCCTCACAGGGTACATCGGCCAGGCCCGTGGCGAAAGTGCCCGGCCGCCGGCCCCGTAGGTCGTCAACCAAGAGCGAGGAGCGGCACCGCTCAGGTGCCGCTCCTCGGCAGGGCGTCGCTAGTCGGTTTCGCCCGACGCAGTGGCGATCGAGACGCCTTGTCCCGTCTCGCGTCCGTAGATCAGCCAGGCGGTCGCCGCCAGCAGTCCGACCAGCCAGACCCCGGCATTGAAGAGGAAGTAGGAACTCGCGCTCAGGTGGGCCGTCAGGTAGATGGCCGGGATGTAGAGGCCGATCGAAAGGAACCGCGTGACGGCGGTCCAGGTGCCGCGCACCTCGGTCGGCCAGACCTCGGGCTTCACGGTGTCCTCCGTGAGATAGCAGACGGAGTTGGCGATCGAGAGCAGGACCAGGAGGATCCAGAAGAGCGTCATCTGGTGGGTCCAGATGCCTGTCGTGACACCGACGATCACCGTCAGGACGAAGGTCGCGAAGAAGCTCCAGAACAGGAGCTTGCGGCGCGAGACGCTGTCGGCGACCAGGCCGATGAAGCCGCCCGCGAAGCCGACGCCCTCGAACACGGCGAGGATCGTGGGCTGCAGGTGCGGGAAGTACTGGAACGCGAAGGTATACGCCACGAGGCCGAAGCCGATCGTGTTCGCCGCCGCGATCAGGGTGACGACGACGGCGCGGAAGGCGATCGAGTTCTGCCGATTGGCCGCCGCCGTCGTCGGCGGTGCGGGCTCCGGCGCCAGTGCCGTCTCCCAGTCCGCGCCCCAGTACGCCCTGACCTGCTGCATGGCCTTTTCGTGCCGGCCGCGCTTTTCCAGCCAGATGACGGACTCGGGCATCGACGCCCGCGCGAAGACGAGGATCACCACGACGATCACGACAGCGATGGCCACGATGTTGCGCTGGGCGTGAACGGCCGACGTCGCGCTGGACATCGCGAGCAGCGCAAGGATCAGTCCGCCGAGGTTGATCGCGTTGATTTCCATCATCATGGCCTTGCCGCGGTGCTTGCGCGGCATCAGCTCATGCGTCGCGACCATGATCGAGTTCATCTCGCCGCCGCCGGCCATCAACATGAGCGCAAGCGACACGAGCAGCAAGGGGTAGGTCGAGGCGAAGTAGAGCAGCACCCCGCCCACGGCGTAGAAAGCCAGTGTGATGTAGAGAGTGACCTTGCGTCCCAGGTGGTCCGCGACAGGCCCCGAGATGATGATGCCGATGATGAGCCAGATCGGCGCCCAGGCCAAAAGCAGTTCACCGAGCGACTTGGGGATGTTGACCCAGTAGACCGCGATCGAGGCCAGCGAGAACACGTAGGACTCCAGCAGGAGTCCCAGCGCGAACGAGATGAACATCCAGGTCGTGCGCCCCGTCCATCGGGCTTCGCCGACCCGCGAGACATTGACCACGTCGCATCCTCCTCTCAGATTGGCAGAGGCCCACAGGGGCGCAGTAAGATATGCATCCCCCCTAACGTTCCCCATCCGCCGACCCCATGCGCCGCCGTCCGCCAGACTCCGGGCCGGGTCCTCGCTCCGATCGGGCGGCCCGTACTCAGCGCCACAGCCAGGGAAATCGCGGAAGTATTTCTCGCAGCGTGCCAAAGTACCTGCCAAGACAGTTTTCGCGCGGATCGTACACGATCGATCAGGCGATGGCGGACGCAAGGCACCCGCCGCGTTGCGCGGCGGGTGCGTAAGGTCCAAAGGGCTATGCCTTGGCGGTCGCGAGGCGCTTTGCGACATCGTCCCAGTTGACGACGTTCCAGAAGGCCTCGACATAGGCCGCGCGCTTGTTCTGGTACTTGAGGTAGTAGGCGTGCTCCCATACGTCCAGCACCAGCAGGGGCGTCACACCCCACTGCGTCAGGTTCTGGTGCTTCTCCGCGGTCAGCACCTCGAGCTGCCCGGCCGAGGGCTCCCAAACGAGGAGGGCCCAGCCGGACCCCTCGACCGCTGCCGCTGCGGCGGAGAACTGCTTCTTCATGCTGTCGAAGGAACCGAAATCCTTGTCGATCTGCTGCCGCAGGGCGCCCTGCGGCTCGCCGCCCTTGCCTGGGCCCATGTTCTGCCAGAAGAGACTGTGCAGGAAGTGGCCCGAGCCGTGGAACGCAGCCTCGCGCTCCCAATGCTTGACAAGCCCGTAGTCACCGTTCTGGCGGGCCGCGTCGAGCATGTCGAGTGCCTTGTTCAGCCCGTCGACGTAGCCCTTGTGGTGGATATCGTGGTGCAGGTGCATGGTCTGTTCGTCGATGTGCGGCTCGAGGGCGTCGTACGCGTAGGGAAGTGACGGAAGTTCGTAACGCAAGGGTATTCCTCCTCTGAAAGTGGTGCTGCCACTGCAGGACCTATTGTATACCCACCAACTCAGGAAAGGGAAGGGCCTGCAACCATCGGCCGCTTTGCGATGTCCTGGCCTCCTTCCGAGCAGACTAGCCTGTGTTGACTTGCAGCTAGTCTGACGAAAGGTGGCCCCAAGCGATGCGGATCGCGATGCTGCACTGGGCCTTCCCGCCGGTCGTAGGCGGGGTAGAGACGCATCTCGAGGAGCTCGGCGCGGCGCTCGTCCGGCGCGGGCACAAGGTGTCGGCCCTGGTCGGCGACGAGGAGGCGTCGGGCCAGCGCAGCCACCGCGGCATCTCCGTGCATCGGGATCCGCTGATGCAGCCGCGTTCGGACCCCGACGCGCGCCGCCTGTACGACCTGCTCAGCCGATTTGCCGAGCGGCACCGGCCGGACGTCCTGCACGCGCACAACATGCACTACTTCTCGCCGCGCCACGCCGACGCCTTGCGCCGTCTCAAGGAGGCGCAGGGCCTGCCGCTCGTGCTCACGGCCCACAACGCGTGGCACGACCGCCTGGGCCGGGAGATGCTGCGCTATCGGGACCTCTGGGACAGGATCATCGCGGTGAGCCACTATCTTGCGGACGCGCTCGCCGCGCAGGGCTACCCCGCGGAGCGGATCGACGTCGTGCACCACGGCATCGATCCGGAGCGCTGGGTGGCATCTCCGGCGCCGGAGGGCACCCCCCCGACCGTCTTCCATCCGGCCCGCCTGAGCATCGACAAAGGCAGCCTGACCCTCGTGCAGGCCATGCACCGCATCCGCAGGCTCCTGCCCGAGGCCCGGCTCATGCTGGCGGGAACCGGCACCATCGTCGATTTCGCTTCCTGCCAGGCGCGCGAGGTGGGCATGGTGCGGCAGGAGATCAAGCGCCTCGGCCTCGAGGATGCCGTCACGCTGGACGCGATCCCGTGGGCCGAGATGCCGGCGGCCTTCCGGCGGGCGCACGTGGTGACCTATCCGTCCCGCTTCGACGAGCCGTTCGGCATCGCCGCCCTGGAAGGCATGGCCGCGGGGCGCCCTGTGGTGGTGACGCGGGTAGGCGGCTTGCCAGAGTTCGTGCGCGACGGTGTCGACGGGTTCGTGATCGCGCCGGGCAATGACCAGGAGCTCGCCGAGCGGCTGCTCTACCTCCTCGCCCACCCGGTTTTGGCCCGACGCATGGGCGCCGCGGCACGCGACCGCGCCCTGCGGCGCTTCCACTTGCGCGACATGCTCGAGGCCACCCTGGCTGTCTACGAGCGCGCCGTCACGCCTCGCTCTCTGCCTGCCGAGGTCTGACGCCGCGCAGGACGCGCACCGGCAGTCCGGGATCGCCGCCCACCTCGCAGTGCAGCCCGCGCCGGTCGCGGCTCACGTGTGCGTCGAGTCTGCCGCCGGCCACGCGCAGGCCTCGCACCTCGAGCCTGTCCAGGCCCGGCGGCAGGCTCGGGCGCAGCCGCACCTCGTGCGGCGCAACGCTGAGACCGAGCAGCAGCGTGACGATGTGCGGCATGGTCGCGGCGGACCAGGCCTGCACAGGGCAGGCGGAAGGGTAGCGGACGGGTTCGCCGCTCTCGTCCTTGCCGAATCCGGCGAAGAGCTCGGGCAGCCTGCGCTCGCTTCTGCCCCGCGCGACCCGCAGCAGGGCCTCGATGACCGCCATCGCCTGGCGGGGATGCCCCATGCGCCGCAGGCCCTCGGCGATCAGGACGTTGTCGTGCGGCCAGATGGAGCCGTTGTGGTAGGAGACCGGATTGTAGCGCCCCTCCCCTTCGGCGAGCGTGCGCACGCCGCGACCGCTCCAGAGCGGCGACGACAGCACGGTCCGCGCGAGTTGATCGGCCCTGCCCCGCCTGGCGATGCCCGTCCACAGCACATGCAGGCTGTTCGAGGTCAGGACGTCGATCTTGCGGTCCTCCCCGTCCAGGCCCAGGGCGTAGTAGCCGCGATCCAGCCAGAAGTCCCGATCGAAACCGCGGCGCAGAGCCTCGGCGAGGCGCTCCTGGCGCCGCGCGCCGTCGTCGTCCCCCAGGACGCGCAGCAGCCGGGCACCGGCCATGCGCGCCCGGAAGAGGTAGCCCTGGACCTCGACGAGCGCGATCGCGCCATGCGCCAGTTGGCCGTCGCGGAAATGCACGGCGTCCCACGAGTCCTTCCAGCCCTGGTTCACGAGTCCCTCGTCGCCCTGCCGCTCGTATCGGAGGTAGCCGCGCCGGTCGACGGACTCGTCGATCCACAAAAGCGCCCGCCGCAGGTTGTCCTCGAGCGTGCGGGCAAGCTGCGGCCGCCCCGCTGCGCGGACGAATTCCTCCAGGGCGATGACGAAGAGCGGTGTCGCGTCGACGGAGCCGTAATACGGGAAGCGCGGGATGAGCACCGGCACGTCCGGTCCGGGCGGCGGCCGGAACTCGTGCAGGATCTTGCCGGGAGCCTCGTCGGTGTCGACGTCGCGGCGCTGCCCCTGCAGGCTGGCGAGCGCTTTGAGCGAGCCCTCGCCCTGGCGCGGCAGGCAGAAGAGGCTCATGCGGCTCGTCAGCAGCGCGTCGCGCCCGAACAGCGCGATATACCAGGGAATGCCCGCAGCGTACGCGACATCGGGCGCGGACGGCGGCAGCCCGATCGCACCGCCGCGGATCGAGAGCGCCTGCAGGTCCTGAAGGCTGCGGCGGAACGCCTGGCTGAAGGCCGGTCCGAGCCGCCCGCCGGCGTCGAGCGCCGGCAGCTCGCCGTCGCCCGGCGCCTCGGCCACGGCTCGCGCAGGCGCCGGGCGCGGGTCGATCCCGGCCGAGAGCGCAAGTTCCGCGGTCCCGCCCGGCGGCAGCCGCAGCCGAAAGGACAGACCGCCGCCCTCCTCCTCCGCGTCGGGGGGCTGAGACAGCTCGAGGCGGACGCGCAGGCCGGCGTGGCGCGGCCCTGCCTGGAAGCCGAAGGTCGCGTCGCCGATCCGCTCGCGGGCGACGGTGTGGAAGCCGCTCGCCGATGCATCGCCCAAGGCGTTGCGCTTGACGTGGAAGACATGTGCGAAGTCGCTCGCGAAGTCGAGCTGCAGCCAGATCCTGCGACCATGCGGGCCATAGTTGTGCAACTCGAGCACGTCGCGGAACGAGCCTTCGCGCAACTCGACCGTACGCCTGAGCACCACCTCCGCACGACCGTCGTGGGCGTAGGCGGGTGGCACGAGGAAGAACTGCGCCTGCTGGGGCCCGAGGGCGCGCCCGCTGAGCAGAAGCGAGCGGCGACGGGCCACGCGCCACGCATAGCGGCTGCACAGCCGGCGGTCGCCGGCGTAGAGACCCTGTTCGCCCTGCGTGATCTCGCCGCCGCTGTCGAGAATCATGAAGGTCTGGCCGCGGCTCAGCACGACCGCGCTGAGCGAGCGATCGTCCATCGTCCGCCTCCTCCGTGCAGGCCTTTGGGCGGAACTCGCCCGTCATCTAGAGGTTGCCCGCAGCGGGCGGGTCGATAGCCTGTGGCCACTTGGCAAAGGCCACAGGGACCGACTGGCAGATTTACGGAACGTATCACCTGATCGGCAGGATTGTGTAAAATGGTCCGTGTGGTCGCGGGCTGGTGGCCAAGGCGCATATGCCTTCGCCCACCCGGAATAGAGCTATGAAGGAGTGTCGCGCATTGCTCGACGTGAACCCCAGGAAAGCCGAGGCTGACGCCGGAACGCCCCTGCATGTGGACCTCAGTGTCGCGGAGCTCGTGGAGCGCGCGCTCGCACGCGGGGAAGCGGTGCTGACAGCCGACGGCGCGCTGCGTGCCACGACGGGCAAGTACACCGGCCGGTCCCCGCGCGACAAGTTCATCGTCCGGCATGCGCAAAGCCGCATCGACGTCGACTGGGGCAAGGTCAACCAGCCGATGTCGCCCGAGCACTTCGACCGGTTGCGGCGCAAGGTCGAGGACCATCTCGCGCGGCGGGAGCACTACGTCACGCACGGCTTCGCCGGCGCCGACCCGCGCTACCGCATCGCCGTGCAGGTCGAGAGCGAGTACGCCTGGCACAGCGTCTTCATGCGCCAGCTCCTGCTGCGGCCGACACCCGGCGACGATCCCTCCGGACAGGATCCGTTCACCATCCTGGTCGCCCCGGGGGTGCATGCCGACCCGCAGGCGGACGGGACCAACTCGGACACCTTTATCGCCCTCGACTTCAACCGCCGCATCGCCCTGATCGGCGGCACCGAGTACGCGGGCGAGATGAAGAAGAGCGTCTTCACCATCCTGAACGGCGAACTGCCCGCCCAGGGCGTCATGCCGATGCACTGCTCGGCGAACATCGGCGAGCGCGGCGACGTCGCACTGTTCTTCGGACTCTCCGGCACGGGCAAGACGACCCTGTCCGCCGATCCGGCGCGCCGCCTGATCGGCGACGACGAGCACGGCTGGTCGGACGAAGGCGTGTTCAACTTCGAAGGCGGCTGCTATGCGAAGTGCATCGGGCTCTCGCGTGAGCACGAGCCGCAGATCTGGGACGCGATCCGCTTCGGCAGCGTGCTCGAGAACGTCGTGCTGGACGACAAGACCCGTCGGCCCGACTACCGCTCGGATGCCCTGACGGAGAACACCCGCGCCGCCTACCCCATCGATTACATTCCGGGAGCGGAACTGTCCGGCATGGGCGGCCAACCGACAACAGTCGTCTTCCTCACGGCAGACGCCACGGGCGTGCTGCCCCCGGTGAGCCGACTGACGCAGGCGCAGGCGATGTACCACTTCCTCGCCGGGTACACCTCGAAGCTGGCTGGCACGGAGCGTGGCGTCACGGAGCCCCAGCCGACGTTTTCCACCTGCTTCGGCGAGCCTTTCCTGCCGCTCTCGCCGATGACCTATGCCAGGATGCTGGGCGAGCGCATCAGCCGCCACGACGCAGCGGTCTACCTCGTCAACACGGGCTGGTCCGGCGGGCCGTTCGGCGAAGGCAGCCGCATCCAGCTCGCCTATACCCGCGCGATCGTGCAGGCCGCGATCGACGGTAGCCTGCAAAAGCAGGCCTACGTGACGCACCCGGTCTTCGGCCTCGAGATGCCGACCGCCTGTCCTGGCGTGCCGGCAGGCATCCTGGAGCCAAGGGCCACCTGGCGCGACGGACAGGCCTACGACCGCGCGGCCCTGACGCTCGCCCGGCAGTTCATCGAGAACCAGCGCCGCTTCGACCTCGACCCCGAGGTTCTTGCCGCGGCTCCGCGGGCCTGACCGAGGCGGCAAAAAACGTGAGGCGGGCCCAGCGGCCCGCCTCACGCCTTTTGCCGCCTATAGACCTTTGCCGGCCTCGGCCGCCGCGGCGTCGAGCACCTCGCCGAGGGGGCCTTCGCCGGAGAAAACCTTGATCTTCATGCTGTCGAGCATCTTGACCATGCCGCCGCCCATGTGGCCCGTGACCACCACATCCACTCCCTGCTCGCGCAGGAAGCGGGCGACGTTCGCGTGGTGCAGGCCGTCGGCCACCTGATCGTGGGCGATATCCCACCGCACGTCGACACGGTCGATCTGCCAGCCGTCCGCCTCGGGTCGCGCGATCGCCACCCGCTGCGCCTTGCCGAAGCCGCCACCCACCGTGTTGTCGTCGACGATGGTCGCGCAAACAACCACTGTACGGTACCCCCGTTTCCGCCGAAGTGCGTGCCCTCGGCCCAGACTATAGCACACGGCGCGGGGCGGCGTTGCCAGCGCGGGCCCCAACACCTACCGTAGAGGCAACATCCGGGAGGTGAGGAATTGACGCAAGCGTACACGATTCCCGACGCCGTGCGCATCGGGCATGTTCATCTCAGCGTCGGCGACCTGGGCCGGTCCGAACAGTTCTACTGCGGACTTCTCGGCTTCGCCGTGACGCAGCGTTGGCGCGATGAGGCGCTTTTCATCTCGGCTGGCGGCTACCATCACCACATCGCTCTGAACATCTGGGCGGGCCGCGGCGCCACGCCTCCGCCGCCCGGTCACACGGGTCTCTACCACCTCGCCATCCTCTATCCGAGCCGCCGCGCCCTCGGCCGGGCACTCCGTCGGCTGGTCGCCGCGGCATACCCGATCGACGGCGCGGCGGACCACGGCGTGAGCGAGGCGATCTACCTGCGCGACCCGGACGGCAACGGCGTCGAGCTCTACCGCGACAGGCCGGAGGCGGAGTGGCCACGCGCGGCAGGCAACATCAACATGGGAACGCGCCGGCTGGACCTCGCGGCGCTCATGGCGGCGGCCGAGCCGACCGGCGACGCCCTGGCGGCCGAAGAGATCGCGGCGGAGCTTGCTGTACTGCCCCACTTCCATGGCGGCGAGGATGCCCTCGCCGCCGAGATCGCGTTCCCGAGCTTTGCGGAGGCCGTGCGTTTCGTCGCTGCGGTCGCAGAGCTGGCGGAAGGTCTTGGCCACCATCCCGACGTGGACCTGCGCTACAGGCAGGTGCGATTGCAGCTCAAAAGCCACGATCAGGACGGCGTCACGCGGCGCGACACGGAGCTCGCGAGGGCGATCGAGAAACTGCTCGCGGGGTGAGGTCGCGATTCAGAGCGGCTGCAGGCGCGTGCCGAGGTCGCTGAAGGCCAGGTTCCAGAGCCGCGCGCCGTCCAGTTCCGCCGCGTAGGGTTCGAGCGCCCGCAGCACGCCGTCGGCGTCTTGTGGCCGCACGAGCGCGACCAGGGTCGGGCCGGATCCCGAAACCGGCATCGCCACGGCGCCGGCGCGGAACGCGGCGGCGCGCGCGCCGGGGCACCAATCGCACTTCTCGAGCCGCTGCTCCTCGTGCAGCTGGTCGCGGGTGGCCTCGCGCAGCAGTCCGTACTCGCCGGACATCAGGGCGTAGACGAGCAGGGCGGCGCGCCCGACGTTGTGGACGGCGTCGGCGCGCGGCACGCGGGCCGACAGGGCGGCCCGCGAGCCCGGGGTCGATGTGCCGCCGCCGGGGTAGAGCGCGATCGCGCGCAGCGGCGGTGCGGGCAGGCGCCGGACGATCGGCGCCTCGAGCCCGCTCGCGATCGTCACGCCGCCGTAGAGGCACGCGGCGACATTGTCCGGGTGGCCCTCGAGGGCGGTCGCGATGGCGAGCGTCTCCTCGGGTGAGAGGTGTGGCTCGAGAAAGAGTTCGGTCGCACGCAGTCCGGCGACGATGGCGCTCGCGGAGCTGCCGAGTCCGGAGCGCAGCGGCAGGGCCCGCTTCACGCGGACCGACACGGCGGGGACTTCCGCGCCGCGCCTGGTGAAGGCGGCCGCGAAGGCCTCCATGAACAGGTTGCGGCCAGGTAGTGCACCCATGTCGTCGGGCCAGAGAAAGCCGCCGTCGCCCTCCCAGACCTCGAAGACGGCGTCCATGTCGAATGCCGCCCCGAGAACGTCGAAACCCGGCCCGAGGTTCGCCGTGGTCGCTGGCGCGAGGATCTGCGCGATCATAGGCCGAGCGCTTGGCGCACCGATGCGAGGTCTGCCGGGATCTGCCGGATGGCACCGTCGCCCGCATTGCGCAAGGCGGTGTCCGGGTCCTTGAGCCCGTTGCCTGTCAGGACCGCGACGATGGTCTGACCAGGTACGAGTTTTCCTTCGCGCTTCAGCTTGAGGAGCCCGGCCACCGGCGTCGCGGACGCGGGCTCGCAGAACACGCCGGCCGACCGGGCGATCAGCGACTGGGCCGAGAGGATCTCCGCGTCGGAGACCGCGAAGAAGCCGCCTCCGCTCTGCCGCACAGCTTCGAGGGCGGCCTGCCAGCTGGCGGGATTGCCGATGCGGATGGCGCTCGCGACTGTTTCCGGCGCCGCCACGACCTCACCCAGCACGATCGGCGCGGCCCCCTCGGCCTGGAAACCGAAGAGCTGCGGGCGACCGTTGGTCCTGCCCTTCTCCACGCTGCGGGCGAAGCCCCGGTTCCAAGCCGTGATGTTGCCCGCGTTGCCGACCGGGATGGCCAGCAGATCGGGCTGGCGGCCCAGGTCGTCCACCACTTCGAACGCCCCGGTCTGCTGGCCCTCGATGCGGAACGGGTTCAGGGAATTCACCAGCGTGAAGGGCTCGCTCGCCGCGATCTCGCGCACCATTTGCAAGGCTTCGTCGAAGTTGCCGTCGACGGCGAGCACCTCGGCGCCGTACATCACCGCCTGGGCCAACTTGCCGAGCGCGATGCGGCCATTCGGCACCACGACCACGGCGCGAATGCCGGCGTGGGCGGCATAGGCGGCCGCCGAGGCCGAGGTGTTGCCCGTCGAGGCGCAGATCACCGCCCGGCTGCCCGCCTCGAGCGCTTTGGCGACCGCCAGGACCATGCCGCGATCCTTGAACGAGCCGGTCGGGTTCTGGCCCTCGAACTTGAGGAAGACCTCGCATTCCAGCCGTTCGGAGAGGCGCCGCGCGGGCACGAGCGGCGTCGAGCCCTCGCCCAGGCTGATGATGGGCGTATTCGCCCCGATCGGCAGGTCGTCGCGGTAGCGCTCCAGCAGGTTCATCGGCAGGCCCTCCCGTGCGTCAGATGTCGTGCCCTCCCGCTCCCGCGGCGGCCTCTTGGGCCGGGCGGCTGACCCACCTCGCCTGGCCGCGGCGCGCGAAGAACGCTGCGGCGAGGAGCAGCAGGCCCGTGACCCAGAAGATGCTGTGCACCCCGAAGAGGCCGCTCAGCATGCCGCCCAGAAGGGGGCCCAGCATGGTGCCCATCTGGCCGGCCGACTGGTTGAGACCGAATGCGCGGCCGCGGAAGTCTTCGGGTGTCGTCTGGACGACGAGCCCGTTGATCGCCGGATAGACGGCGCAGAAGAAGGCGCCGTAGGCGAAGCGGACGAGTGCGAAGGGCAGCAGGCTGTGGAAGGGCAGCTGCAGGAGGTTGCCGAGTCCCCCGCCGACGAGCCCCCAGCCCAGGACGCGGGCGAAGCCCTGGCGGTCTCCGGCCTGGCCCCAGCGCGGAGCGAAGATGACGCTCGCGATGCCGACGAGCGAGAAGATGATGCCCGAGAGCAGCGCGGCGTTTTTCAGCGAACCGCCGAGCTGCACGATGTAGAGCGGCAGGATCGGCTCGATGGTCATGATCGAGAAGTTGACGAGCAGCGTCAGGCCGAGCAGAGCCACGAAGGGCGGGTTCTGAAAGGCCTGGCCGAGGTCCGCCAGCACCGAACTGCGTCGCGCCGTCGTCTGGAAGCCGCTTTCGTGGACAAAGAACAGCGCGAGCAGCGCAGCGCCCAGAACCAGGACGCCAGCTGCGACGAACGACGTGCGGGTGCCGAAGATGTGCGCGACGGTGCCGCCTAGCAGCGGGCCGACGATGCTGCCTGTGGCGGCCGCTGTCGCCATCAGCGAGAGCGCGTAGCCCACTTTCTGTTTCGGTGCGCTCGTCCCGACCAGGGTGATGGCGGCAGGAATGTAGCCCGAGAGCAGCCCCTGGATCGCTCGCAGCACCAGGAGCTGCAGCGGGGTTTGCACGAGCCCTGTCGCCACGTACGCGGCGAACAGCGAGAAACCCGAGCGCAGCAGCATTGGACGGCGGCCGTAGCGGTCCGCGAGAGCCCCCCAATAGGGCGATATCAGTGCGCTCATCAGGAATGTGCTGCTGAACATCACGCCGGACCACATCGACACATCCTTGTGTACGCCGATCTCGAGCAGGAAGATCGGTAGAAACGGCACGACCATGGAGTAGCTGGCGGAGGTGATCAGCACCCCGATCCAGAGGACAGCCAGGTTGCGCTGCCATGGCTCCAGGTCCGAAAATTGCGAGAAGAAAGCCATGCCCACAATTCTACCCCGCTTAGCGCGACGTGGCAAAGGTGACCGGCGCCATTTGCGCGATTGCGGAGCGGCCGAGAT
>JAJZQO010000006.1 GCA_021847575.1 Bacillota bacterium
GTCACCGCGACAATGGCCGTGATGTTCGAGCTGTACTGTTTGAGTCCGCGCAGGAGTACGGGCAAGCCCGTGCCACCACCCAAGGCCACGATGCGAGGTCCGCGCAGAAGAACGCGTGCGCGCCAGTAGCTCTCGGCGATCTCGCCCTGGTCGTTCGGGACCAGGGCCGTCACCACGGACCGGATCAGCTGACGCACCGCGTAGATGCCGCCGATTACGCCGACCAGCATGAGTGCGACATTCTCGGTGATCCTGTGCTGCGGATGTCCCCAAGCGTGCACGATGAGTACCCCGCCGATCGCAGCGAGCGCGACAGCGAAGATCAGGAGGGCGAGCCAGCGCTTGAAGCGCAGGCCTGGCATGAGCCAGCGCAATGCCCTGCCTCTCACTGGGCACCCACCCGAGCGCGATCGCGGTGCTCGACACTGATGCGCCTGCCCGATTCGCGCAGACGGCGGGCCAACTCCTCGGCGATCGCGACGCTGCGGTGCTGGCCACCCGTGCAGCCGATGGCCATCACTACCTGCGACTTGCCTTCCTGGCTGTACTGCGGCAGGAGGAATTCGATCAGGGAGACCAGATGCGCCAGGAGATCCTGCGCGATCGGCCAGCGCAGCACATACTCCCGGACGTCCTCCTCGAGCCCCGTGCGATGACGCAGTTCCTGGACGTAGTTCGGATTCGGCAGGAAGCGCACGTCAAACACCAGGTCGGCGTCGAGCGGCAGGCCATGCTTGAAGCCGAACGACACGAGCTGCACCAGCAGGCCGCCTTCGCTGCCACCTTCGTCGAAAATGCGCCCGAGTTCCGCCTGCAGCTGCCTCGCTGTCAGGTCGGAGGTGTCCACAACGATGTGCGCCCAGCCGCGAACCTCCTCGAGCTGGTGGCGTTCAAGGCGTATGGCCTCGAGGATGCGGCCTTCCGCAGCGAGAGGATGGCGCCTGCGCGTTTCCTTGTAGCGACGCAGGAGCACCTCCTCGCGCGCTTCGAGGAAGAGGATCCGATAGCGGGTGCCGTGCTCGGCCAAGGTCGTGAGCGCGGCGAGAACGCGGTCGAAGAACGTCTGGCCGCGCGTGTCGATGGCGACCGCTACCTTGTCGATACGCTCTTGCGCGTCGAGCAGTTCGAGAAACTTGCCCGTGAGGTCGGGCGGCAGGTTCTCGACACAGAAGTAGCCCATGTCCTCGAGCGCATGCATCGCTTGGCTCTTGCCGGCCCCGGAAAGGCCCGTGACGACAATGAATTCCATGTCCGTTCCTCCCGGCCTCAGTCGCAAAGACTTGCGAGCACAGCCTCGTGGAAACGCTGTCGGGCGGCCCTCAGCCCCGCTTCGGGGCGGCGGAACGGGTGCACGCGGTTCGTCAGCAGGACGACCGCGAGACCCTGATCCGGCGCCAGGGCGAACGAAGTGCCGGTGAAGCCGGTGTGGCCCCACAAATCGAGCCGATGGGCGGAGTCGTCCCTGCCTCCCCAATAGAATAGCCCCAGCGAGCGCGGATCGACAGACTTCGTCTGTGCCGTGAACATCAATCGCACGGAGTTCTCCGGGAGGAAACGGCCTTGAGGCCCCACGCCGCCGTCGAGGAGGGCTTGCGCGAAGGTGAGGACGTCGAGAGCCGGCGCGAACAGGCCGGCGTGGCCGGTCGGCAAGCCCATGAGTCGCGCTTTGCCGTCGTGGACGACGCCCTGAAGCAGCACGCCCTCCCGCAACTCGCTGGGCACGACGATCGCGTCCTGCGCGTAGGGCCAGAAACGCGTGCCTTGAAGGCCGAGCGGCTCAGCTACGATGCGCCGGAACAGCTCGCCCAGCCCTTCGTCTGTTGCCGCCTCAGCGGCCAGGCCGAGCAGGTAGTAGCCGAGGTCCGAATAGACTATGCCCTCGCGCGACTCGGTGCCTGTCGCAAGCAGCATGCGCCTGTGTCTCTCGCCGGGCTCCGCCGCCCACGGGATGTCGGCGGAAGGCGGCAGACCGCCCTGGTGCGTGAGAAGATCCTGCAAGGTGCGCCGTGCCACGAAGTGGCCTTGCGTCCAGGGTAGGCAATCCCCAATTTGGGTGTCGAGCGGCAACCTGCCATCCGCCGCCAGGCGCAAGATGACGGGGGCCGTGCAGATCGCCTTGGTGAGCGACGCGAGGTCGAATACCGCGTCGTGCGTCATGGCTCTTTCGGGTGACATCTGCCTGAGGCCGAGCGCCCAAGCGGCAACGATCACGGAGCGGCGCGCCACGTAGGCGACGGCGCCCGGAAAGGCGTCCTGGGCAATCGCGTCCTCCAGTGCGGTCCGGGCCGCCTCAAGCCCTTCAGCAGCGAGGCCCGCCTCTTCCGGACGGCCGAACTTGAGACTCATCTGACGAGTTCGGCCACCAAGGCCTGCGCAAGGTCCGGCGGGGCGGGCAGCAGGCAAGGCCCGATGTTCCGCACAGCCGCGGCCGCGGTTTCGGGCGCGAAGGCTCGTCCGACGATGCGCAGCATCTCGACGTCGTTTTCCCCGTCGCCAGCGGCGGCGACCTCAGCGAGAGGAATCTCCAGGCGCGATGCGAGGGCCCGCAGCGCGACACCCTTGTCCACGCCAGGCGGAACGATTTCCACGAAATCCGGCTCCGAGCGGAAGCATTCGACTTCCCCCGCGAGCTCGAGACGCAGTCTTTCCATCAACAACCCCGTCGCCTCGGGCGCGAGGAGGGCGAGCAACTTCTGCGGAGCCTCCGCCATGCGGCTCTCTTCGACAAGATGGGCCTGCACCCGCGTCCGCCGGGCATATGCCTCGGTGTGCGCAGTGCGCCTGAGGATGCGCAGTTCGCCCTTGACGTATCCCTGGACCTCTGCGCCCACGGCGAGGCAGATCCCGACCGCCACCTTCGCCGCCGCAGGCGTGATGGCCCGCTGCCAGAGCGGCTCGGCGCCAAGGGGAAAACTCCAGAGCTCCGCTCCGTTCAGCGCGATGATGTAGCCCTGAGTTACGCCTATGTCGTCGAGCACCTGCGTCGCCGATTGCACCATGCGTCCCGTCGCGATCGCAAGCGCGATGCCCTGTCCCGCCAGGCCGGCGAATGCCCTGCGCGCTTCGTCGATGCCCCGGCCGTCATGCGCGATCAGGGTGCCGTCCAGGTCGACAGCCACGAGCCTGATCAAAGCGTCCGCCAGATGGCGCCGAGTATGGCGCTCAGCAAGCCGACCAGCAAGGCGCCGACGATCGCGGGCAGAAAGCCCCGGACCTGAAACCCCGGCGTGAATGCGGAAGCGATCAGGAAGACGATGCCGTTCACGACAAGGGTGAAGAGTCCGAGCGTCAGCAGGTTGAGCGGTAGCGTGAGCAGCAGCAGGATCGGCCTGACGAGCAGGTTCGCAAGTCCCAGCACCGCGGCCGCGAGCAGCGCGAACCAGAAGCTGCGCACCTGCACGCCGATACCGAGCAGGGCGACGATGTAGATGCTGATCGCCGAGATCAGCCACCTCGCAAGCATATTCTCAGGCGACCGCCCCCTGTGGGCGCGGCTTTCCCTTTCCGAGATTCGAAGCAACTCGATCGTACCCTGTTAGAGCCTATTCGCTCAACCCGGCCATGCTTCAGGGGTTCCTGCCCCGAGGCGAACGCCCGCCGCCGCGCCGAGCGAAGCTGGCAGTGCAGCCATGAGCGCCCATGGCTTTCAAATCTGGCGATCCCGCGCATGCCCCGCACCGTTCCCCAGTTCCTCCAACCATGCACCTGCTCAAGCCCATCTCGCCTATTCGACATAAAAACTAACTTACGTCAACTTGTTAACAAACCACGGGTTGTCGGTCGACGCCCGCCCGGGAGGAATTCGTCCTGCGCAGCTTCCTCGGTACCGCGCTCTCCGTCACCATGGCCTTGGGCACGGCGACAGCGGCCGCCGCCACCGTCCGGGGACCTGTCACGACCGGCGCCGCGCGGGCGTCCGTAAAGACCGCAAAGACCACGAACACCGCTGCCAAGGTGAAGCCGCCCGCCCGCAATCTCGCGGCGAAGGCGGTGGCCACCGACCAGCCAGCCCGACCTTTCGTGCTTGCCTACTACCTGCCTGGCAGCGGCTCAGAGCCGAGCCTGCTGCGAAACTACAGGGACATCGGCGCGATTGCGCCGCTCTGGTTCGGCATCCATTCCGACGGCAGCGTTGAGCACCGCAGCGGCGGTAGCCTCGCGGCCATCGTGAACCTCGCGCACCGCCTCGGTCGCAAGGTCTACGTGCTCGTCACCAACATGGCGCAGGACCGCATCCTGATCGATCCCGCGGTGCGCCGGACCGCCGTGCGCAACCTCGTGCAGGCCGTGCTGGCGAACCATCTCGATGGAGCCAACATCGACTTCGAGAACATCGACGGCACCGACGCCCAGGGCCTCGTCGACTTCGTGGCGGCCGTGCATGCGCAGCTTGCCCCGCACCACGTCGTGACAAGCGTGGCGGTCGGTCCGCGCAGTTCGAGCAACCTGCCGCCCAGCGACCAGTCCGACGCGTACAACTACGCAGCGCTGGGGCGGGTCTCGGACTACGTCGTGCTCATGACCTACGACGAGCATTGCCCGCCTGGCGGTGCCGGTCCGATCGCCGCCCTGCCATGGGTACGCAGCGTGGTGGACTACGCCGTCTCGCAGATGCCCGCTGCGAAGGTGCTGCTCGGCATCGCGGCCTACGGCTACGACTGGTCGCAGCCCGGCATCCCGACCGTCACCGCGGGCCAGGCGATCTCCCAGATCGGTCGCGGTGGCGTGCGGCTCGGCTGGAGCGATACCGCCGAAGAACCTTACTACACGTCCGGGACGCACGACGTCTGGTTCGAGGACAGCTACAGCGCCGCGCTGAAGTTCGGCGTAGTGCGCAGCCTGCATCTGGGTGGCATCGCCCTCTGGTACCTTGGCGCCGAGGACAGCTCCTTCTGGCCTACCGTCCAGAAGGACCTCTTCAAGTAGGCAAAATGTCCGCTCGTCCCCGCAGCCGCGCAGGGGCCGGGCCGGACGTCCCCGGGGCCGATCCTCAGCCGATCTCTTCCTTCAGGCGCCTTGCGAGGCTCAGCGTGAAGCCTCGCACCGCGGCGATTTCCTCGACTGTGGCCGCCTGGACGCCGCGCAGGGAGCCGAACCGCTCGATCAGGGCCCTGCGGCGCTTCGGCCCGATCCCCGGCACGTCGTCGAGGCGCGAGTGCAGCTGCGCGCGGGAGCGGCGCGAGCGGTGCAGGCCAAGGGCGAAGCGGTGCGACTCGTCGCGCACCTGCTGCAGCAGTGTCCGCCCTGGATGACCCTCGCCCAGCTGCAGGGGCTCCGATTCGTTCGGCAGGTAGACCTCCTCGTGCTGCTTGGCAAGCGAGCAGGTCGGCAGGTCGTCGAGGCCAAGCTCCTGCAGGACCGAGAGGACCGCGTTCAGCTGTCCCTTGCCACCGTCGATGAGGAGCAGGTCGGGAAACTGCGAGAACTTGCCGCCGCCCTCCCGCTGCTCGCGCTGGCCGCGGCGCATGCGCCGGCCAACCGCCTCCGCCAGCGATGCGAAGTCGTTTGGCCCCTCCACGTCCTTGATGCGGAAGCGCCTGTACTCGCCGTAGGCCGGCTCGCCATCGATGAAGACAACCATGGAGGCGACGCTCTCCCGGCCCTGCGTGTTGGAGATGTCGAAGCCTTCGATGCGGCGCGGCAGCTCCGCAAGGCAGAGCGCCTCCCGCAAGGCCTCCATCATCCTTCTCGGCCGACCCTCGCGGTCGGTGAGCACGATTTCCTGCAGGGCGACGCGCGCGTTCTCGGCAGCCAAAGCGAGCTGCGTCTGCCCCGAACCGCGCTGCGGCACCTTGAGCCGCACCTGCGAGCCGCGCCGCTCGGCGAGCCACTCCACGACCAGGTCCCGCTCGTCCGGCACGCTGGGCACCAGGATCTCCCGTGGGGGGCGCTCGACGGCATAGTGCAGCTCGATCGCGGCAGCCACCACTTCGCCGTCCGAGTCATCCTCGCTCACGCGCAGGACGTAGCGCTCCCGGCCGACGAGCTTGCCCTCGCGCACGCGGAAGACCTGAGCCACCGCCTGCCCGCCCTCGCGCGCCAAGCCCACGACGTCTCGGTCCTGCACCCTGCCGGAGTCCACCTGCTGCACCGGACTCGTCACATATTCGACCGCACGGATGCGATCGCGCAGCTGCGCCGCCTCCTCGAAGCGCATGACCTCGGCGGCTTCGTCCATCTGGGCACGCAGGCGCACGAGCAACTCCTCCGGATGGCCCGACAGGAAGTTGATCGCCTGGTGCACCGTTTCGTCGTACTGTTCGCGCGTGACCACGCCCGCGCAGACGCCGGGGCAGAGCCCGATATGATACATGAGGCAGGGCCGCGTCGCGGTCTTCAGCTTCTGGTCCGAGCATGTCCGCATCGGGAAGGCGCGCCGCATGATGTGCAATGTTTCGCGCATGCGGCTCGAGCTGGGGAACGGGCCGAAATAGTGCCCGCCGTCGGGCAGCACGCGCCGCACCACAATGAGCCGCGGCCATTCCTCGTTCGTGATCTTGAGGTACGGGTAATGCTTGTCGTCCTTGAGCAGGACGTTGTACTTCGGACGGTGTTCCTTGATCAGGTTCTGCTCGAGGAGCAGGGCCTCGACCTCGCTCCGCGCAACGATGAACTCCAGGCGCTCCGCGTCCTGGACCAGGCGGATCGTCTTCTCGGCCAGACCCCGTGCGGACTGGAAGTAGCTGCGCGTTCGGGCTCTGAGGTTCTTCGCCTTCCCGACATAGAGCACGGTGCCGTCGCCGGAGCGGAACAGGTACACGCCGGGCCGTTCCGGCATGGCGCGGGCGGCGTCGCGCAGCGCCTCGATCATCTCAGTCTCCCGCGAGCTGCCGATGTCTGAGAGTGCCCTGCAGGAAACGGCCGGTGTGCGAATGCGCAAGCGCTGCGATCTCCTCCGGCCGGCCCTCCCCGACGATCCGGCCGCCGGCGTCGCCACCTTCCGGACCGAGGTCGATGATGTAGTCGGCCGTCTTCACGACATCGAGGTTGTGCTCGATCACGAGGACCGTGTTGCCCGCGTCCACCAGGCGGTGCAGCACGTCGAGCAGCCGCTCGACGTCGGCGGGGTGCAGCCCCGTCGTTGGCTCGTCGAGGATGTAGAATGTCCGGCCGTCCTGGCGGCGCGACAGTTCCGTCGCGAGCTTGACGCGCTGCGCCTCGCCGCCGGAGAGTGTCGTCGCCGGTTGGCCGAGCTTGATGTAGCCTAGCCCGACCTGCGACAGCGTCTCAAGCTTGCGCCGGATGCGCGGCTGGGCCTCGAAGAAGGTGAGCGCCTCGTCCACCGTAAGGTCCAGGACGTCGGCGATCGTCTTGCCTTTGAAGCGCACCTCGAGGGTCTCGCGGTTGTACCGCTTTCCCTTGCAGCTCTCGCAGGGCACGTAGACGTCGGGCAGGAAGTGCATCTCGATGCGCAGGATGCCGTCGCCATGGCAGGCCTCGCAGCGTCCGCCCTTCACGTTGAAGCTGAACCGGCCGGGCTTGTAGCCGCGGATGCGCGCCTCCGGCGTCTGTGCGAAGACCTCGCGCACAAGGTCGAAGAGTCCTGTGTAGGTTGCCGGGTTCGATCGCGGTGTGCGGCCGATCGGGTCCTGATCGACATCGACGACCTTGTCGAGATGTTCGAGGCCGTCGATGCCCCGGAAGGGGAGCGGCCGCCGCCGCGCGCCGTTGAGCTCCATCGCCAGGGCCCTGTACAGGATGTCGTTCACGAGCGTGGACTTGCCCGAGCCCGAAACGCCGGTCACCGCGGTGAAGACGCCGAGCGGCAGCCTGACGTCGATGTCCTTGAGGTTGTTGCCGCGGGCGCCGCGCAGAGCGAGCCATCGCTCGCCAAGCGGCCGCCTGACGTCGGGTACGGGGATCTGGCGCTCACCCGAGAGAAACTGTCCGGTCAGGGACTCGGAACAGCTCTCCACCTCCGCGACGGTACCGTGGGCGACAACCTGGCCGCCGTGCTCGCCAGCCCCTGGACCGAAGTCGATCAGGTAGTCCGCGGCGCGCCACGTATCTTCGTCATGCTCCACGACGAGGACGGTATTGCCGAGATCGCGCAGGCGATAGAGCGTTTCGAGCAGGCGTCCGTTGTCGCGCGGGTGCAGTCCGATCGACGGCTCGTCGAGGATGTAGAGGACCCCGACGAGGCCGGAGCCGATCTGGGTCGCGAGTCGGATGCGCTGCGCCTCACCGCCGGACAGCGTTGCTGCAGCCCGGTCGAGCGTGAGGTAGCCGAGGCCGACGCTCTCCAGGAAGCCCAGGCGCTCGGCGATCTCGTGCAGCACGTCGCGAGCGATCCTCGCCTCCATTTCGCGCAAGCTCAGCGAGCGCACGAAGGCAATGGCCTCGTGCACCGATAGGGCAGTCAACTCCGCAATGGAGGTCTCCCCCACAGTGACGGCGAGGCTCTCCTTGCGCAGGCGCCGGCCACCACAGCTGGTGCAGGCGACGGGAGTCATGTACGTTTCGAACTCCTGCTGCTGCATCTCCGACGACGCTTCCTGGTGCCGCCTGCGCACGTATTCGAGCGGTCCGATGTAGTGCGTGTGGCCACGGCGGTGCCCCCACGCCCCGACATATTGGAAGGGGATCGGCTGGGGCAGTCCGGTGAGCAGCTTCTCCCGGTGCTCCGCAGGCAGTTCCGCCCATGGCTTGTCGGGATCGGCCCCGATGGCGGCGGCGGCGGCCAGAAGCAGCTGGCCATAGTACTCCGAAGTCGCCCAGGGCGCAACGGCTCCCTCGCGCAGCGTGCGCCGCACATTCGGCACGATCAGGTCGGGATCCGGCTGGAGGTGGAACCCGAGTCCGCTGCAGCCCGGGCACGCCCCATAGGGGTTGTTGAAGGAGAACATGCGCGGGCTCAGTTCGGCGAGACTTTCACCGCAGGTTGGGCAGGCGTAATTCTGCGAGAACACGATGTCCTCGCCTTCGCCGCGCTGCACGAGAGCCAGGCCGTCGGCGAGGCGCAGGGCGGTCTCGAACGAGTCTGCGAGCCTGTCGCGAATGCCGTCGCGCACGATGATGCGGTCGACGACCACGTCGATCGTATGCTTCTTCTGCTTGGTGAGCTGGATGTCTTCGGACAGTTCGTGCAGCTGCCCGTCGACGCGCACACGGGCAAAGCCTTCCCGCCGTGCCTCCTGCAGCGCCCGCTCGTGCTCGCCTTTGCGGCCGCGCACCAGGGGCGCGAGGATCTGCACCCGCGTGCCCTCGGGATAGCTGAGCACCTGATCGACCATCTGCTCGACGGTCTGCTGCTCGATCGCGCGTCCGCACTTTGGGCAATGCGGGTGACCCACCCGTGCGTAGAGCAGGCGCAGGTAGTCGTAGATCTCCGTGACCGTGCCCACCGTGGAGCGCGGGTTGCGGGACGTGGTCTTCTGGTCGATCGAGATGGCCGGACTCAGGCCGTCGATGGCATCGACGTCCGGCTTGTCCATTTGCCCAAGGAACTGACGTGCATATGCTGATAGCGACTCGACATAACGTCGCTGTCCTTCCGCATAGAGCGTGTCGAAGGCGAACGAGCTCTTGCCGCTGCCGGAAAGACCCGTAACGACAACAAGACGATCACGCGGGATCGTCAGATCGACATTCTTGAGGTTGTGCTGCCGCGCGCCGCGAACGACGATCTCCCCCGACAACCGGACCCCTCCAGGCGCAACACTTCGCCATAAAGTATAGCACACAAACTGCGTACATCTGTTCTGTTTCAATATGGCCATCCAGGCAATGCTACCTGAAGGAGGTGCCGAGATGCCAAAGCCGGCCAATCGGATCGCAACTGTGCAGCGCTACATCTTCGGAGAGCTGGACGAGGCGATCGCCCGCGAGGAGCGATCCGGCAGGACAATCTGCGACCTGTCGCAGAGCGACCCCAGCTGGGACCCGTCGCCGTCGATCGTGCACGCGCTGCGCAGTGCGGCCGAACAGCCCGGTGCCCACCGCTATCCCCCTTACGATGGCGACATGGCCCTCAGGCGGGCGTTCGCCCAATGGTACGAAGGGCACTATGAGGCGCCTTGCTCCGCGGAGCACGTTCTGATCCTCGAAGGATCGAAGACGGGCATCGCGCTGCTGCCGCTCGCCTATCTCGACCCGGCGGACGTCGGGCTGCTTCCGGACCCCGGCTATCCAACCTACCGCGCCGGCATTGCGCTGGCCGGCGCGCACAGCGTCAACATGCCCCTGCGTGCGGAACTCGGCTACCTGCCGAGCTACGCCGACCTGGACCAGGAACGGCTGCAGCGGGCCAGGCTCATGTTCCTCAATTACCCCCACAACCCAACCGGCGCCGTTGCGACCCGCCCGTTCCTGGAGGAGACGGTGGAGTTCGCACGCAGCCACGACATCCTGATCGCGTGGGACCTCGCCTACGCGCAGGTCGTGCTGCAGGGGCCGAAACCGGCTCTGGCGATGCGTCCCGTCGCAGGCGCGGACGCCCTCACGGTCGAGTTCTTCACGTTCTCGAAGACGTACGATATGCAGGGCTACCGCCTTGGCGTGGCTGTGGCGAACCCGGACCTTCTGGCACCCCTGCGCAAGGTGCATGAGAACGTCATGGCGGGTACCTTCCTGCCGATCCAGGCAGCGGGCCGCGCGGCGCTCGATCCGCACGAGGACGCAGCGCTCGAGGAACGCCTGGAGGGCTACCGCCGTCGCCAGACGGTGCTCCTCGCCGCGCTCGACGAGCTCGGCGCCCACGTGACGCACCCGAGGGCCACCGTCTACCTCTGGCTCAGGGCCCCGCGCGACCTCTCCGGCGAGCGCTTCGCGCAGGAGCTCCTGCGCGGCGCGGGCATCGCCGTAACCCCCGGGTCCGCATTCGGCCAGCAGGGCCAGGCGTACGTGCGCATCTCGCTCACCGCGCCGGACGAGGCGATCGAGGAAGCAGCAGCGCGGCTGCGCCGCTTCTACCCGCAGGGACTCGCGGCGAGACCCCAGCAGGCGCTGCAGCCTCAGTAGGATCAGGAGGCGGATTCGCCTTCGACGTCCTGGCCGGCGAACTGACTCTGGTACAGCTCGTAGTAGGCGCCGCGGCGGCGCAGGAGCTCCTCGTGGCGGCCCTGCTCGACCACGTGGCCGTGCTGCATCACGAGTATGTGGTCGGCTCCGCGGATGGTGGAGAGGCGATGGGCGATCACGAAGCTCGTGCGGCCCTGCATCAGCCGCCGCATCGCTTCCTGGATCGCCATCTCCGTGCGGGTGTCGACGCTGCTCGTGGCCTCGTCGAGGATGAGCACCTCGGGATCGGCGAGGATGGCGCGCGCGATCGTCAGGAGCTGGCGCTGGCCCTGAGAGATGTTCGAGCCTTCCTCGTTCAGCTCGGTGTCATAGCCGTGCGGCAGCGTGCGGATGAAGTGGTGGGCGTGCGCCGAGCGCGCCGCAGCCTCGGTTTGCTCGACTGTGGCCCCCTCCCGGCCGTAGGCGATATTGTCGCGGATCGTGCCGTGGAAAAGCCAGGTGTCCTGGAGCACCATGCCGAGTCGGCGGCGCAGGCTGGCGCGCGCGAGGCTGCGGATGTCCTGTCCGTCGATCAGGATGCGGCCACGGTCGACGTCGTAGAAGCGCATCAGCAGGTTGACGAGCGTCGTCTTGCCTGCGCCTGTCGGACCGACGATCGCCACCGTCTCACCCGATTGCACCTCGATGTTCATGTCGTCGATCAGCGGGTGGTCCTGTTCATAGCGGAAGGCGACGCCGTCGAATACGACACGGCCATCGGCAATCTGCGGCGACTCCTCCGTGTCGGGATCGGCCGGCTCTTCGGTCTCGTCGAGGATCTCGAACACCCGCTCAGCCGACGCGAGGGCAGACTGGATGCTGTTCGAGATGCTCGCGAGCTGTGTGATCGGCTGGGAGAACTGGCGCGCATACTGGATGAACGCCTGGATGTCGCCGATCTGGATGCTCCGCTGCACGACGAGGATGCCGCCGATCACACTGACAAGCACGTAGCCGATGTTCCCGATGACGTTCATCAGCGGCATGATGATGCCTGTCGCGAACTGGGCCTTCCACGTCGACTCGGCCAACTGGTCGTTCATGCTGTTGAAGTCGTCCAGGGCACGCTGCTCGTGGCCGAAGGCGCGAACGATCAGGTGGCCGGTAAACATCTCTTCGATATGGCCGTTGAGCTCGCCGAGTCTCTCCTGGCGCTGCAGGAAGTAGGTCTGCGAGCGCTTCGCGATCACGGTCGTCACGACGAAGCTGAGGGGCAATGTGAGGGCGACCGCCAGCGTCATCAGGGGGCTGATCGTCAGCATCATGATTACGACGCCGACGAACGTCACCACCGAGGTGACGAGCTGCGTCATGCTCTGCTGCAGGGTGGTCGAAATGTTGTCGAAGTCGTTGACGAACCGGCTCATCACCTCGCCGTGTGGATGGGAGTCGAAGAAGCGGACCGGCAGGCGCGTCAGCTTCGCCATGACCTGGCGGCGGATCTCGTAGACGGCGCGCTGGGCGATTCCCGCCATCAGGTACTGCTGTATCCAGGTGAACCCTGAACTCACGACGTAGAGCGCGACCAGCTCGAGCATCAGCTGCATGATCCGGGTGAAGTCGATCGAAGCGCCTCGAACGTGGTAGTAGTACTTCGCGATGAAGCCCTGGAACAGCACCGTAGTTGCGTTGCCGAGGATCTTCGGGCTCCAGATCGCGAAGATGGTGGCCGCGATCGCCGCCACCAGGATGACCGCCAGCAAGGGGATGTAGGCGCGGAAGTAGCCAAGCAGGCGCAGCGCCGTCCCTTTGACGTCCCTCGCCTTTTCGACAGGCATGGCGAGTCCCATGGGACCGCCGCCCCAACCGCCCCGTCCTTGCTGCCTTCTGCCCTGCCCCATCGGTCCGTGGGCACTCATGCGATCTCCTCCGGCGACAGCTGTGAAGACACGATCTCACGGTACACGGGGCAGTCGTGCATCAGGTGCTGATGGTTGCCCGCGCCGACGAGCTTGCCATCGTCGAGCACCAGGATCTGGTCGGCATCCATCACCGTGCTGACCCGCTGCGCCACGATCAGGACGGTTTGCCCCTTGAGCTCCCGCCGCAGGGCGGCACGCACGAGCGAGTCCGTTTTGAAGTCGAGCGCCGAGAAGGTGTCGTCGAACAGGTAGATCTCGGCGTGGCGGGCCAGGGCCCGTGCCATCGCGAGACGCTGGCGCTGGCCACCCGAGAGGTTGACGCCTCCCTGGGAGACCTCGGCGTCGAGCCCGCCGTCCATGTCGCGGACAAACCCGCTCGCCTGGGCGATCGCCGCGGCGTGCATGGCCGCCTCCGCGGACGCCTGCGGATCGCCATAGCGGATGTTGTCCAGCACACTGCCGGTGAATAGGACCGCCCTCTGCGGCACATAGGCGAGCCTGCGACGAAGATCGTGCTGGCGCATGGCGCGCACGTCGGCCCCGTCGACCAGAACCTGCCCGGAACTCGTGTCGTAAAAGCGCAGAACGAGGTTCAGGAGCGTCGACTTGCCAGCCCCGGTACCGCCGATGATCGCGGTGACCTCCCCGGGTCGCGCCGTGAAGCTCACGTCTTCGAGCGCCGGCTCCTCGCCGCCGGGATAGTGGAAGGTGACGTGACGGAACTGCACGATCCCGGATCCCGGCACGGCCGGCAGCGGCTGCACAGGATCCGCGATCCCAGGCTCAAGCTCGAGGACTTCCTGGATGCGCGCTGCCGAGGCCTGCGCGCGTGGCACCTGGAAGAGCATCATGGATACCATCAGCACCGCAAACATGATCTGCATGACGTACTGGATGAACGCCATCAAGTTTCCTACCTCGAAACTCCCCTGGTTCATCTGCACGGCGCCGAACCAGAAGATCGCCACGGTCGCGAGGTTCATGATCAGCATCACGAGCGGCATCATCAGGGCCATCAGCTGGAACACGCGCACTGAGGTGTCCGTCAGGTCGAGGTTCGCCTGATCGAAGCGCCTGGTCTCGTAGTCCACGCGGCCGAACGCCCGGACGACGCGCACGCCCGTGAGGTTCTCCCGCAGCACCAGGTTGAGAGTGTCGATCTTGCGCTGGATCGAACGGAAGAGGTCAAAGCCCTGACGCATCACGAGCCAGATCACAAAGCCCATCACGGGCACCACGACGACGATGGTGAGCGAGAGGCCGGGATCCGTGCGCACGGCCAGGATGATGCCGCCGATCGCGGTCAGGGGCGCCATCACAAGGAAGGTGAGCGCCATGGTGATGAACTGCTGCACCTGCCACACGTCGTTCGTGCCGCGCACGATCAGCGACGAGGTGCCGATCTCGTCGAACTCCTTGAGGCTGAAACTCTCAACGTGGCTGAAAATGCGGCTGCGCAGCAGCCTGCCGAAGCCGGCCATCGCGATTGCGCCGTAGTAGCGCGCGATCACGCTCGCGAGTCCGCCGCCGGCCGTAACCGCCAGCATCAGCAGTCCCTCACGCCAGATGTAGGGCTGGTTGCCATGGACGATGCCGGTATCCACGATGTCCGACATCATGTTTGGCAAGTACAGGCTCGACATCGTCTGGACGAACGTGAGGACGAGCACCAGGGCGACGTAGACCCTGTATGGTCGCAGGAACTCCATCAGTTTGCCCATGAGCACCTCTTCCTTGCAACGCAGGCGCCGAGAACGTTAAGTCTGTTAAACATCAGCATTCTACCACGGCGGCCGCGCGGATGTGCAATCGTCCCTGAGGACGGTTGGCGCCTTCCTTTTGTTCCTGGCGGCTGGCCAAACTGCCGGGCACCATGCCACCACGCCGAAATCGCATGCAAACCGGCCAAGCCTGCGCGCTTGCCGGAAGCCTCCGGCTGAAGGGGGCATGGCGCGGGGATAGGCGTGGGGCCGCCGTGTCCCATGCAGCGGCGGCTTGCCGTAAGCCATGCGAGATCAGGAGGCGGCGCATTCCTCCTGGCGAGCCAGCGATCCGCCGATCGACGCCGTGGCCGCGCCGAGGAGAGCGCCCGCCAGCACGGCCCCCACCAGCGCGAGCGCGAGCCGCAACTCCCACCAGGGCAGCAGAACGGGCGTGCCTGCACCGATATGGTCGAGCCGATTGATGTAGCCGAGATTGATGCCGAACGTGCCAAGGTGCGAGGAGTGCCGCAGCGTCTGCAGCCTTTTCATAAAGCCACTGTTCAGCAGCAGGAGCGCCGTGTGCGGAAAACGATAGAGCAGCCCGTCAAGAATCCCCGTGGCCGCCCCGGTTATCGCCGTTCCCAGCGGGTCTAGACCGCTGCGGCGAACGGTGTAGCCGACCCAGCCGGAGCCGAACGCCCCGATCAGGAACGCGATGGCGTTGGGCGCCTCGGACAGGGCGCCCCTGATCCCGCCCGCCGCCAGGAACATAAGCCAGGCGGCGACGGCGGAGACGACGCCGAACGTCAGGATCAGGCGCAGTTGATCGCGTATCAGATCGCGCATGCCACGGACCCCCTTAGAGGAGTAAAGACATGACGATGTCGTCCAGGTGCTCGCCATCCTGGAACACGGCCGCGCGGCGCCGGCCCTCCGCCTGAAAGCCGAAGGAGCGGTAGAGACGGATGGCCCTCTGATTGCGCGCATAGACGTTGAGCTCGATGCGCTTGATGCCGGACGCCGACGCCCAGTTCAGCATGGACTGCATGAGAGCTGTGCCGATGCCCGCACCCCGGTGCTCCCTGGCCACCGAAATGCCCATGACGCAACTGTGGCGGAGGGCGCGTCTCGAACTGCCGCGGCAGTTCAGCATACCCACGATTTCTCCCTCCCGCGCCATCGCGAGAAGGAAGACGCAGTTGCCGGCGGCGGCATACTCCGCCACGACGGCCTCCTCCTGCTCCACGGTAAGGGTGAATTCGCCCGGCGAGGTGGGCAAGTCGAGTCCAGGCTCCGCGAACAATACCTGCGCATAGCGGATCATCGCCGGGGCATCGTCAGCCTGAGCCTCGCGCACCGCAAATTCCACAAGGACATCCCTTTCCAGCAGAGCGGTATCGACCCGTCAGCGCTTCGCGCGAGCTTCCTGGCGCTTCGTCTCGAGTTCGGCGATCAGATCGCGCAGCACCGCCGCGCGCTCGAACTCGAGCGCCTTGGCGGCCTCGCGCATCTCGCGCCTGAGCTTGTCGAGAAGCTTCGGCACGTCCTTGGGCCGCACGCTGTCGGCCGTGTGACTGCCCAGCGCGTCGACCGTGACAGGCTTGGTCGCCTCGATCACGTCGCGTACCGCCTTCTCGACCGACTGCGGCGTGATGCCGTGCTCCTCGTTGAATGCGGCCTGCACGGCGCGCCGCCGGTCCGTCTCGTTGATCGCGCGCGCCATCGAGTCGGTGACGCGGTCCGCGTAGAGGATCACCTTGCCGTCCAGGTTGCGCGCGGCACGCCCGATCGTCTGCACGAGCGCCGTGGTGGAGCGGAGGTAGCCCTCCTTGTCGGCGTCCAGGATCGCGACCAGCGCCACTTCCGGCAGGTCCAGTCCCTCGCGCAGGAGGTTGATGCCTACGAGCACGTCAAAGACGCCGAGCCTGAGGTCGCGGATGATCGCCATGCGCTCCATCGTCTCGACGTCCGAGTGCATGTACCGGACTTTCACCCCTACCTCCTTCAGGTAGTCGGTGAGCTCTTCGGCCATCTTCTTGGTCAGCGTTGTGATGAGCACGCGCTGGTGCTTCTCCGTGCGCTGACGGATCTCGTAGAGCAGGTCGTCGATCTGCCCCTTCGTACCGCGCACTTCCACTGCCGGGTCGAGCAGCCCCGTGGGCCGGACGATCTGCTCGACGACCCGCGAGGACCGCGACAGCTCGAATTCGCTTGGCGTCGCGGACACGTAGACGACCTGATTCAGCCGGTCCATGAACTCATCGAACTTGAGCGGACGGTTGTCGAAAGCCGAAGGCAGGCGGAACCCGTAATCCACGAGGGATTCCTTGCGCGATCTGTCGCCGTTGTACATGGCGCGCACCTGGGGCAGCGACTGGTGCGACTCGTCGATGAAGAACAGGAAGTCGGGCGGGAAGAAGTCGAGCAAGGTGTAGGGTGGCTGTCCCTCGGCGCGACCGGTCAGGTGGCGCGAGTAGTTCTCGATGCCCGGGCAGAAGCCGATCTCCTGCAGCATTTCCATGTCGTGCCGCGTGCGCTGCTCAAGCCGTTGCGCCTCGAGCAGCTTGCCCTGGGCGCGGAATGCCCGCAGCTGCTCCTCGAGCTCCTGCTCGATCGTGACGATCGCCCGCTGCCGCTTATCCTTCGACGTGACGTAATGCGACGCCGGGTAGATCGCGACATGGTGCCGACTGCCCAGCACCTCGCCAGTCAGCACGTCCACTTCCAGGATGCGTTCAATCGTGTCGCCATCGAACTCGATGCGGATCGCGCGTTCCTCGTTGGAGGCGGGGATGATCTCCAGGACCTCGCCGCGCACGCGGAAGGTGCCACGTGTGAAGTTCATGTCGTTGCGGTCGTACTGGATGTCCACGAGCTTGCGCAGGATCTCGCGCCGATCGCGTTCCTGACCCTGCCGCAGCGAGAGGCAGAGGTCGCGGTAGTCCTCCGGCGAGCCGAGGCCATAGATGCAGCTGACCGAGGCGACGATGATCACGTCGCGCCGCTCGAAGAGCGCGGTCGTCGCGGCGTGCCGCAGCTTGTCGATCTCGTCGTTGACCGTGGCGTCCTTCTCGATGTAGGTGTCGCTCGTGGAGATATAGGCCTCAGGCTGGTAGTAGTCGTAGTAGGAGACGAAATATTCGACCGCGTTGTTCGGGAAAAACGATTGGAACTCGCCGCAGAGCTGGGCTGCGAGCGTCTTGTTGTGCGCCAGAACGAGCGCCGGCCGGCCGAGTTCCTGGATCGTCCAGGCCATGGTGGCCGTCTTTCCGGAGCCTGTCACTCCTACGAGGGTCTGCTCGGGAAGGCCCTCGCGCAGACCCTCGACCAAGGCCCTGATCGCCTTCGGCTGGTCTCCGGCCGGGCGGTAGGGCGCAGCGAGCTGGAATTCCAAAGGTGCTCCCCCTCCTCGCCCACTTCATCGTGCACCATCCGAAGGTCCTTGACCAGTCGCCGCTACCGTGACCAAGGGGGCGCGCCTCAGCTCGGCGCGCCCCCCGATCGGCTCCAGGTGGCGTCCGGATTCTGCTCGGCGACCGCCAGGCGCTGTGCGCGCACGTCCCCGACAATGCGCACAGTCTCTGCGGTCCCGCAGCGATCGCCTGATCGAACCTCGACAGGGCCCTGCACGAGCAGTTCCTTCATGCGGACCTTGGTCCGCACCTCAGCCTTCTGGCCCACAACCGCCGCGCCTTCGCGCTCGATCTGGCCCGTGACGCGACCCTCGACGCGGAGACCCTTGCCACGCACGGTGCCCGCGACGGACGAATCGCTGCCGATATAGGTCGCGGTCTATGCGACCAGCGGCTCCGCCGCGGCATCGTCGCCGCGGCGCCGGTTCGTGAACATCCGGAACATCAGTGCAACCCCGCCGGAGAGTCATGGATGAAGGGCCACGGGTTGGTGGAGGCGCCGTCCACGAGGATGCCGAAATAGACGTGCGGCCCCGTGGAGCGGCCCGTGGAGCCGGAAAGCGCAATCTCCTGGCCCCGCTTGACGCGCTGGCCCACATGCACGAGCACGGCCGCGTTGTGCGAGACGAAGCTTGATACGCCGTAGCCGTTGTCGACCTGGACGTAGTAGCCGTAACCTCCCGGCTTCCAGCCTGCGTACGTCACGACGCCAGCTCCCACGGACACCACTGGCGTGTACATCGGCACGGCGATGTCGAGGCCTGGGTGGAATTCACTGCCGGCATGCGTGAAGGGGTTCGGCCGCCAGCCGTACCACGAGGTGATCGGCCCCGCGACCGGCAGCATGTCCGGGCGGTGCGCGAGATAGATCTCGCGCTGGGCAGCCTTCGCCAGCACCGCCGGCAACTGCTGGTGCAACAGGTCGAGTCGGCTCAGGATGTTGCCGAGCCCGGCGTCGCTCGCGTTGAAGCGCATCCCAAGCGCGCGTTCGACATGGCGTATGTCCGCCGCCATCGCGTTCACCTGGTTGAGCGCCCTCGTGTTCTCGGTTCGGGCTTGGGCCAATTGCGCCCGGAGGATGCGGTTTTCGACTTGCACCTTAGCTGACGCGGCCAATGCTGTGCGCAGGTGGGTCGTTGCCAAGATGTCCTGATAAGCGGTCACCAGCAAAAAGACGACCGCGGATACCAGTAATGCCGCCGCCGCGGAAGCGATGCTCAGCCAAAGTCTATGCCTGTCCTGCCATCGCCACTCACGGACGCTACCGCTTCGCTCCGGGAAGACGACAATTCTCAGGTCCTCCCGCGCGATGGTGAAGCCCCCCCTTGTCCAACTCCTGCCACTTGAACGGCCTACGGCCCATTTTGGTATTCTCGGTCCCAGCAAACAACCCTGTACCGTACTATGAGTTTTCCGTTGGAGATCGTTTACCATACATTCGCAGCTTTTGGTACCTCCGGAAACGCCTCGCCAAGTCAGCCAAACCCGCCGCGGCAACGCTGCGCGGCGAGCCCCGGGTTCAACCCATTCAAGGCTGCGGGGGCATGTATGGTGCCGGGTTGACCGGCTGGCCATTGATGCGGACCTCGAAATGGAGGTGCGGCCCCGTGGCCCAGCCTGTCATGCCGGCATAGCCGATCACCTGGCCCTGCTGCACGTCGTCGCCAACGCCCACAGCGAACCGCTCCTGGTGGGCGTACAGATTCGAAATGCCGTCGCCGTCGTCGATGATGATAGTGTAGCCATAGCCGTTCAGCCACTGCGCCACAATCACCCTGCCGGCGGCTGCCGCATGGATCGGTGTGCCCATCGGCACGCCGATGTCGATGCCGGAATGCAGGGCGTACTGGTGCGTCACTGGGTCAAGGCGGTATCCGAAAGGCGACGTGATCGGTCCGATCACGGGCCAGATAAAGTGAATGCCGTGGACGCCGCTGCCGGTGCCATGGCTTGCCAAGCTCTGAATGATCCTCTCGATCTCGGCCGAGTTTCCCTCGTCGGAATGGATGCTTGACGCCTGCTTCGCGTAGGTGAGGTCGAGCGCGGCGATGGCGTCGCGCTGGTAGGACAGCTGCTGCGTGAGGGCCTGCTTCGCCTCCCGCCGTACCGTGGCCGCGACGGCGAACTGCCTGCGCGCGGCGGCCAGTGCGTCGCGCTCGCGCTGGAGTTGCGCCTCAGCCTGCTGGACGTGGCTCAGCACCATGGCGTCCGCGGTCACGATCTCGCTCAAAAGCCCGAGCCTTGTCTCGAAATCGCTGAAAGACTGTGCACCGAGCACCACGTTGAGGTAGCCGCCAGGGCCCTGCTGCTCGATGGCCACCAGGGCGCCGGTCAGAACGGAGCGGTCGCGTGCGAGTTGTCGCTCCGTCAGCACGATCGCCCGCTTCTTGGTGCTCAGGCGTCGCGTCAGCGTCGCCTCCCAGTTGAGCGCCTGGTCGAGCTGACGTGTCGTGTGATCAAGGCTCGCGTGCATGCTGGCGATCGTCGCCTGCTTCTGCGCCAGGGAGGTCTTCGTCTGCTGCAACTGGGCACGGTCGTTCGCCAGGCGCTGCTTGATCGCCTCGAGTTCGGCCTGTGCCTCCTTGAGGGTCAAGGCGCGCGCTGGTGGTGCCGCCATGCCGATGCCTGCCGCAAGGGACAGGGTCGCCAGGACGAGCATTGCCAACGCCTGGCGAAACCTCATATGCGGGCAAGCCTCCTGACCGAGATGCGGAAGCCGATCGCCCCAAGCAGGATGCCGAGCAGGAGCAGCAGGAGGGCGATGTCACGCGGGATTGGGCTGGGCGACACAAGCGGCAGGAAAGGCAGTGAATGGACCGCGTCGTGGTAGACCGCGACGTAGCTCCAGAAGGAGAGCCCGGACGCCACAACCGCACCGATGCCTCCCAGGATCAGCCCCTCGAGGATGAACGGCCAGTGCACCAGGGCTTCGGTCGCGCCGACAAGGCGCATGATGCCGATCTCACGCCGTCTGGCCGCTATCCCCAGACGGATGGCGTTCGTGATCACGAGCAGGGAACCGATCAGCAGCAGGACGCCGATGGCCAGGCCGACAACGCGCACGCCGTTGATCAGCGCGAACAGCCGGGAGACGACGGAACTCTGGTAGGTGGTGTGCACGATGCCGGCAAGGTGCGAAAGGCGCACCGCCAGCGGCTTCACGTCCGCAGGCTTCTGCGCAGTTACGGAAAGGGAGTCCTCGAGCGGGTTGGCCGTGCCGAGGGTTTCGAGCACCTGCCCCTGCTTGCCGAACTCTTTCTTGAGCTGGGACAGGGCCTGGTCCTTGGTCACGAGCGATGCCGAGCGGACCCCTTGCCAGCCACGCACCGTCTGCAGTTCGGCGAGCTCCTGGCTCTCGGCGGTCTGGTGCGCAAAGAACGCGCGTACCGCCACCTGACTTTCGATCGAGGTGGCGATGGAGTTCACATTGACGCTCAGAAGCAGGAAGACGCCAAGCACGAGCAGCGACACGGCCGTGGTGGTGATCGACGCGATGGCCAGAACCGGGTTGCGCAGCAGGTTCTGGCTCGCCTCGCTTAGACAGAACGCCCATGTCCGCAGCCTCACCGCGATACCTCCTCGTGGTAGGCCGCTGCAAGCGCGTCGCGCTGGATCGCGCCGTCCTCCATCGCGACCACGCGCTGACGCGCCCGGTCCACAAGGTGTGCCGCGTGCGTCGCCATGACGACGGTCGTGCCGAGCCGGTTGATCTCGAGTAGGATCTTCATCATGTCCTGGGCGTTTTGGGGATCGAGGTTGCCCGTGGGCTCGTCGGCCAGCAGTATGACAGGCCGACCGACCATGGCCCTTGCCAGGGCCACGCGCTGCTGCTCGCCGCCCGAAAGCTGCGCGGGAAGCGCTGTGGCCCGATCCGTGAGGCCGACGAGTTCCAGCACCTGCCCGACGCGCCGTCGAATCTCCCGCGGGTGCACCTCGATCACGCGCAACGCAAAGGCGATGTTCTCGGCGACGTTGCGCTGCGGGAGCAGGCGGAAGTCTTGAAAGACGACGCCGATCTGACGGCGCAGATAAGGGATCTGTTGTCGACGCATGCGACCGACATCGTGTCCGTTGACGATCACGGAGCCGCTCGTCGGCACCTCTTCACGGAACAGCAGCCTGAGAAGGGTAGTCTTGCCGGCACCGCTCGGGCCGACGAGGAAGGTGAATTCACCCTTGCCGATTTCGAGTTCGATGTTGCGCAATGCGGAGACACCAGTCGGGTATGCCTTGGAGACGTTACGAAGGCTAATCATCAGTTAGAGCCACCTGCCGGGACAGCCTGTACTCTCACGGTCTTCGACTGTACCGGGTCGACTCCTGCCGAAGCCATGCGGCATTTCTTGACACATGGTAAGTTGTCAACTCGGACGGTGCAGGCCAGGCCTGCGTCTCGCCTCGAGTTCCTTGAATCCTTCGCCGAGCACTTCATGCACGGTCGAAATGACGACGAAGGCGTCGCGATCCTGGTGATAGACGATGTCCTTGACCTCCTGCACCTCGCTGCGGGAGACAACAACGAGCAGGACGGGCCTGTCGACCTGCGTGTAGCCGCCACGTCCGTGCAGTTCCGTGACACCACGGCCCAGACGGTCGAACACCTGCTGCCTGATGGCTTCACTCGCATCGGAGATCACCAGCACAGCCTTGCGGAAGTCGAGGCCGTCCTGGATCAGGTCTACGACGCGCGTGCCGACGAACAGGGCGACGGCCGAATACATGCCGAGGCGGAGCCCGAAGAAGACCGCCGTGAGCGCTATGACGAAGAAGTCGGTGCCCAGCAGACCCGATCCCATGCTCAGGTTTGCGAAATAGCGCAACAGGCGCGCGACGAGGTCCGTGCCACCCGTTGAGCCCCCGACCCGAAACACGATGCCGAGTCCCATGCCAGAGAGTACCCCGCCGTAGAGCGTGGCCAGCAGGAGGTCGTGGGTGATGGGATGGGTCGGCAGGAGCCAGAGCCAGAACGAGAGGAATGTGACGCCCACGAGCGTCCGAGCCACGAACGGCACGCCGATGAAGTATGTGACGGCCGCAAGGAGCGGCACGTTGAGAACGAACACCAGAAGGCCCACCGGCCAGCCGAGCAAATAATGGAGGACGACGGCGAGACCCGTTAGTCCGCCGTCGTTCATGCGGTTCGGGATCAGGAAGAGGTTGAGCCCCGACGCCGTGATCAGGGTCCCGAGCGCGGTGCCAAAGATGTCGCGAAGCTTGGGCATCGCTCCATCCCCCTACTTGGCACTCTGGACGCTGTATTGGCCGATGACGAGGACGAGGATCCTGGCGGTCCCCACCGGGACGATGCCGCGACCGTCGCTGCGCGCCGCGAGCAGGAGCTGGTTCCGCGGCACCACCGCATCCTGTCCCAAGTTCTGCCCTGAAGTGAGATCGGCGAATCCGCCGCCGGAGGTCCCAAGGAGCTTGACGGTGGCGGAACCGCCCCGCAGAACAAACTCCGTGCCCTGATCGGCAACGAGTTCCTGTCCTGGCGGCACGGAGACGACCACGGTGCTGTTCCCCCCCGCTGGCAGGCTCTTCAAGGCGGCCTGGATCTGAGTCTGCACGGTGGACTGGACGAGCGGGGTCACAACCCCGGGCAGCGCCGACTGGATCCCCGCCGTCACCAGGTCTGGAACCTGCCCCTGCAGGGCTGACGAGATCGCCTGGGTCACAAAGCTGACCGATGCCAGCGGGTCCTGCGCAGACCCGGGCACAGCCCCCGACTGCGCCGCGGCCTGTCCAAACCAGAAACCGACCGCAAGCATGCCGAAGGCAGCCAGTATGAGCAGTGGCAGACGGCGCACGCTGAGACCCCCTGGCTCGCCGGAAAACGGCAGATTCTCAACTCCACACGAGGCCACTTCGACAAGCCCGAGGCGAATCCTGGCCGCTAGACCGCGCGCTGGGCCTGCTGACGCAGGTAGGCCTCGATGAACCCGTCGATATCGCCGTCCATCACACCGAGCGCGTTGCCCACCTCGAAGCCCGTCCGATGGTCCTTGACGAGGGTGTACGGCTGGAACACGTAGCTGCGGATCTGGTTACCCCAGGCGATCTGTCCCTGGTCGCCGCGCAGGTCCGCCACTTGCTGTCGCTCCTGCTCCTCCTTCCGTTCGAGCAGCCGCGCACGCAGCATGTGCATGGCCGTCTCACGGTTGGAGTGTTGCGAACGCTCGGTCTGGCAGGCGACCACAATGCCAGTCGGCAAGTGCGTGATGCGCACGGCCGATTCGGTTTTGTTGACGTGCTGACCGCCCGCCCCGCTCGAGCGGTAGGTGTCGACTTTCAGGTCCTCGGGGTTGATCTGGATCGACTGGTCGTCGTCCTCGAGCGAAGGCAGCACATCAGCCGAAGCGAAGGATGTGTGCCGGCGGCCGCTGGCGTCGAACGGCGAGATGCGGACGAGCCGGTGGACGCCTTTTTCCGCTCGCAGATAGCCGTAAGCGTAGTCGCCGCGCACCTCGAAGGCCACGCTCTTTACTCCCGCTTCCTCGCCGGGCAGGATGTCAAGGAGTTCGACCCCGAAGCCGCGCGACTCCGCCCAGCGCTGGTACATGCGCCAGAGCATCTGGACCCAGTCTTGCGCCTCGGTGCCGCCGGCCCCCGCGTGCAGCGTGACGATGGCGTCCAGGCCGTCGTACTTGCCTCGCAGTAGCTCGCGCAGCTCAAGCTGGGAAACTTCCGATTCGGCACGCTGAAACTCGCGGCGCACCTCGTCGGCCGACGCCTCGTCCGCTTCCGAAGCCGCCAGCTCGTCCAACACCAAAAGATCGGCTACCTCGCGCTCCAGGCGCTGCACCGTCTCGAGCGGGCCCTTCAGCTGCTTGAGGCGCCGCCCGACTTCCTGCGCCCTGCGCTGGTCGAGCCAGAGGTCGGGTGACTCCATCTCCCCCGTCAGCCGATCGATCTCCTGCCTCCGCCGCTCGGAGTCAAAGAGACCCCCTAAGGGCGAGAATGCGATCGTGAAGCGTCGTCAATTCGTCGTGCACGTCATGCCTCCGGTCTATGAAGCGTTCCTGCCGTGGCAGTGCTTGTACTTCTTGCCCGAGCCGCACGGGCACGGGTCGTTGCGGCCAACCGTCTTGCCGCTGTGGTGCGGGTTCCGGCTCTCTTCCCCGCCACCCGCGGACAGCAGGGCCGTCGGCAGGAAGATCGGTGGCGGCGGTGGTGGCGGCGGGGCCTCCTGCACGATCTGCACCTTGCAGATCATCCGCACCGCATCCTCCTGGATGGAATCGGTCATGTCCTGGAACATCCCGTAGGCCTCGCGCTTGTACTCGACAAGCGGGTCGCGCTGGCCATAAGCGCGCAGGTTGATGCCCTCGCGCAGGTCATCCATCGCGTCGAGGTGCATGACCCACTTCTCGTCGAGGCTGTGCAGCAGGAACATGCGCTCGAGCTGGCGCATGACCTCCGGACCGACCATCGCCTCGCGCTGCTCGTAGCTCTTGTGCGCCTCGTCCAGAAGGATCGTGCGGATCATGTCCTTCGGCTGCCCCTCGAGCTCGTGCGGGTCAAGCTGGCCTGGATCGAGGAAGATCTGCTCCGCGAACTGCACCAGACCCGCGCGGTTCCACTCGTCGGGGTGGACGCCGTCGGTGCAGAAGCGGGCAACCACGTTGTCCACCGATTTGTCGAGGAACTCGAGCACCTGCTCGCGCAGATCCTCTCCCTCGAGGATGCGCCGGCGTTCACGGTAGATGACATGCCGCTGCAGATTCATGACGTCGTCGTATTCGAGCACGTGCTTGCGCAGGTCGAAGTTGCGACTCTCCACCTTGCGCTGTGCGTTCTCGATCGCCCGGGTCAGCATCGGACTCTCGATCGGCTGCTCGTCATCCATGCCGAGGCGCCCCATCAGGCTCTGCATCCGCTCGGAACCGAAGATGCGCATGAGGTCGTCCTCGAGCGAGATGTAGAACTGCGACGAACCCGGGTCGCCCTGGCGTCCCGAACGGCCGCGCAACTGATTGTCGATGCGGCGCGATTCATGCCTTTCCGTGCCGAGGATGTGCAGCCCGCCCACCTCTGGAACGCCTGCGCCCAGCACGATGTCGGTACCGCGACCGGCCATGTTGGTCGCGATCGTCACCATGCCCTTCTGGCCGGCCTGGGCCACGATCTGGGCCTCGCGCTCGTGATGCTTGGCGTTCAAAACCTGGTGCGCGATGCCGCGCTTCTCAAGCAGGCGCGAGAGCATCTCGGACCTGTCGATCGAGATGGTGCCGACGAGCACCGGCTGGCCCGTCGCATGGCGCAGCGCAATGTCCTCGACCACCGCCTTGAACTTGCCTTCCTCGGTCTTGTATACGAGGTCCGGCAAGTCCGCTCGGATCATCGGCTTGTGCGTCGGCACGACGACCACGTCGAGGTGGTAGATCTTGCGGAACTCCTCCTCCTCGGTGGCAGCGGTGCCTGTCATGCCGGCGAGCTTGTCGTACATGCGGAAGTAGTTCTGGAAGGTGATCGTGGCGAGGGTCTGGTTCTCCTCCTGGATCTTGACGCCTTCCTTGGCCTCGATGGCCTGGTGCAGCCCGTCCGAGTATCGCCGGCCGAACATCATGCGGCCAGTGAACTCGTCGACGATGATAACCTCATCGTCCTTGACGATATAATCCTTGTCGAGCTTCATCAGCGCCTTCGCGCGCAGAGCCTGCATCAAGTAATGCGAAAGGTCGGTGTCCGCCGAGGCGTAGAGGTTTTCCACGCCCATCAGGCGCTCGACGCGTTCGACCCCCTCTTCCGTCGGGGCGACCGTGTTCGCCTTCTCGTCGACGACATAGTCCCGTCCCTGCTCGAGGCGGCGGGCCACGTCCGCAAAACGGTAGTACAGCTCGTTCGACTGGGTGCCAGGGCCCGAGATGATCAGCGGCGTCCTCGCCTCGTCGATGAGGATGGAGTCCACCTCGTCAACGATGCAGTAGTTGAAGCCGCGCTGGACCATTTCTTCCACCGACGCGACCATGTTGTCGCGCAGGTAGTCGAAGCCCAGTTCGTTGTTCGTGCCATAGGTGATGTCGGCCGCGTAGGCCTCCTTGCGCTGGGCCTGGTCGAGATCATGCACAATCAGGCCGACCGAGAGCCCGAGGAACTGGTAGATCTGGCCCATCCACTCGCTGTCGCGCCGGGCCAGGTAGTCGTTCACCGTGACGATATGCACGCCCTTGCCGGCCAGCGCGTTGAGATAGGCCGGCAGCACCGCGACGAGCGTCTTGCCTTCGCCGGTCTTCATCTCGGCGATGCGACCCTCGTGCAGCACCGCGCCGCCGATGAGCTGGACGTCGTATGGTCTCTGGCCGATCGTCCGCACGGCCGCCTCGCGCACCGTGGCGAACGCATCCACCAGGAGGCTGTCGAGATCCTGGCCGTCAGCCAGGCGCTGGCGGAACTCGTCCGTCCGAGCGCGCAGTTGCTCGTCGCTCAATTTTTGCATGTCCGAACCGAGCGCGTTGATGCGAACCACCAGTTGCCGCGCACGGCGGATCTCACGCTCGTTGAAATTGCCGGTCAGCACATTCTGCACCAGCTTGAGCACCGTTGGGACCTCCCCACGCAGCAAACGCCGAACCCTGCGCCAGAAAAGGGCGCTACGCTTTAGTGTACCATCGCCTGTGACGCCCCCGCAATCACAAAAGGTCGTTGCGCGACCAGGACGTGGGGGCGGGCCCGCGAGGCGACATGAGCACTCGCATCGCGGGTCCGCGGAACGTCACCGCTCGGGTTCGAGCAGCCCGTAATTCCCGTCGGCGCGGCGGTACACGACGTTGATCACGTCCGTCTCCGCGTTGGTAAAGGCAAAGAAGTCGTGACTCACGAGGTTCATCTGCAAGATCGCCTCGTCTGGCGACATCGGCTTGCGCGGAAAAGTCTTGGTGCGCACCAGTGTCCCTTCGTCCTCCAGCGGACCTTCTTCGGCCGCGGCGGTCTCCGTGCCGCCGGTATGGCGATGGAGCCTCTGGTTGAGCCTCTTGGCCTGGCGCTCGAGCTTCTGGACCACCTGGTCGACAGATGCGTACATATCATCACCACGCACCTCGCCGCGCAGGATGAACCCGCCGACAGGTATCGTGACCTCTGCGATGTGCCGGCCGCGCTCGACCGTCAGGCGCACCTGGGCCTGTCCGGCACCTGACAGGAACTTGTCAAGCTTGCGCACCTTCTGGGTAGCGTGGTTTTTGAGGGCAGCGGTGAGATTGATGTCGCGTCCGCGAACGACGACTTCCATCCAGGTCACCTCCAGGGGAACGTAGATACAGTTTCCCCCCTGCTTCCCATCGCTCCTGCCTAGTCCCGCAATCGCGGATACAGGTCAGGGAGACCCGCATAGTATGTGACGTATCCTGGCCCTCCCAGCCCCTTGCGACAGCCCTCCACCAACGCTCCGCAGCTGGCGGCCATGCAGAATTGTTAGGATTTCGTGAAGCACAGGGCAACCTGTGCAAACTGTGGACAACTCTGTGGATAGGCTATCTCGCGGCGTTTCACGCATCGATGGGTGTGGACTGTTCCACAAGCGGTGCATGCAGGTCTGCATACTGTTACCTTTGGCAGTATCTTGCGCGGAGAACGGGCGGAACAGCGCGGCACCCACCCCCTGAGGGGCGGGTGCCGCGGAATGAGTCCGGTATGTTCGAGATGGACGTCCTAGACCTGCGCGCGCTCACGCTCGAAGCATTCACGGCAGTAGACCGGCCGGTCGAGACGCGGCTTGAAGGGAACCTGGGTTTCGACACCGCAGGAAGCACAGACCACCGTGTGCAGTTCGCGCGCGCTGCCCACCTCCTGCCGCTTCTTGGTGCGGCAGTCGCGGCACCGCGTGGGTTCGTGTTGGAAGCCCTTCTCCGCGAAGAACTCCTGCTCACCCACCGAGAAGAGAAACTCTGCGCCGCAGTCCCGGCACTTGATGACCTTGTCCTCCAAAGGAATTCCCTCCCAGGACCCGGGAATGTGCACCCAGCATATCCGACCGTTGCCAAACCGTCAATTCCACGCGTCAACGCGATATCCTCTTGAGGCGCTTCTGCCGGTACATGGCCTGATCGGCGGCGTCCAGCAGGGCCTTCGGGTCATGGGCTCCGCTTCGGTCGCATGCGACACCATAGCTGAAGCCGAGACCGAGACCTCCCGCGGCCAGCCCGAAATCCGCGAGGAAGCGGTGCTCCTGCACCTCGGCATGGAGCCGCCCTGCCACATCATGGGCCCGAGCCTCATCCGCCTCATGCAACAGCAGCACGAACTCATCTCCCGCGTACCGCGCGGCGACGTCGCCCTGACGGGTATGTCTGCTGAGGATGTTGGCAAACTCGCGGAGGACCTCATCCCCGGCCAGATGTCCCAGTTGGTCGTTGAACTGCTTGAAGCCGTCGAGGTCCAGATATACGAGCGCCAGTTCCTTGTCCTCGCGCCGGTTCCGTTCCAGTCCCTCCGCGAGGCGGTCGATCAGGTAACGGTAGTTGTAGAGACCGGGCAGGCGCGGGTCGGTAGCGGCCAGGCGTTCGGTCTCCCGCAAAAGCGTCTCCTTCTCGCACGCGATCGTGGCGAGTTGGCGCGCAGCCTGGAAAAGATGCATGTCCTCAGGGCCCACCACGAGTTCGTAAGGCCAGGCGAACGCAACCAGGCCGCACAGCCCGCGCGAGGTGACAATAGGCAGAAGGATGCCGCCCATCGTCCCGGCCGCCAGCAGCTCGGAAGCGTCAGCAGGACCGAGCACCACCTCGCGCCCCGCCTCTTCCGCCGCGAGGGCCGCGGCCTGGCGAGGTGTGAAGTCGCTGCGCGCGAGCGTAAGGAGGGTGTTGCGGGCATCGACGACGGCCGCGTAGGCGAGCGCGTTCTGGAAAACCAGTGCGAGGCGATCGCGCATCATCGTCAGGATCGCCGCGACGTCCCCCGCTTCCGCGAACTGCTGATAGAAGGCGTAGAGAAGTTCAAGATTGCGGTTGCGCACCTGCAGATTCATTTGCAGGTGCAGCACGTACCCAAGAAGCACAAGCGGCGTGGCGATGGCGAACACGCCCACCCACGAGTATTCATGGAACGCGACCACGACACCCATGCCCAGCGGCAGCGTGACGACCGACGCCAGGAGGTCCAGCCACAGCCCGTCCAACACGGCAGCCCGCCAATGAAAGCGGGCCAGCAGGAAGTAGCTGTCCACGAACACGTGGTTGAGGACCAGGAACAGCGCAAAAAAGCCGGCCAAGGCTCCGACATGCAGAACATATCCCGAATAGAGCGGACCGAGAAGCCATTGGCTGAGATAGCCTGCGGCGAGGACACTGATGGCGTACTGCCCGCCGTTGAACACGCCCACGCGCACGGGTCGGCCATTGACGAGCGAAGCCAGAAACACGCTCACGGCAAATGTCGCCGCGGCGCCCGTCGGCGTCGTGAAGACCGCCGCAGGGATCAGGAACGCCGTTTCGACTGACACCGTGCCCGCACGCAGGTTTGCGGGCCAGATCTCGGCAAGCACCCCGTATGCGGCGAACGCCGCCATGACGAGCGGAGCGGAGGGAGGGTGCAGCAAAAGTGCGGCAAACAGAAGAAGCCAGCCGGCAATGCCCGCGACCCAGGCGTAGCCGTGCTCGCGCCGCACTGGCATCAACTCCGTTGGCAAACGTCCTGGTGCCCGTCGGGGGTGCCGACTCCGCCTTGAGACCGGCGTTACAAGCACATTTTGCCATGACAGCCTGGATACCGCAAAGCCACCTGTGGCTGCACCGGATCAGAACCCCGCCTGACGCAAGGCGCCAAGGGCGGGTCGCCCGTCGTCCAGCCGCACGAGAATCGCTGCCGCAAGGCCGCTCGCGTCCAGCCCGGACTCGAGACTTGCGTGGGAGGCTCGGACGCTTTGCGCCTCCCGCGCGAAGCGTGTGACGATCGCCCACGTCTCGTCGCCAGACTCCAGCACGATCACGTGCACCTCGCGATCGCCGCTCGCGACGATGCGCAGCACGCCTTCGATCTCGTCGGCGCGATTGCGCACGAGCAACAAGACCGGCAGGCGGCGCCGCTCGGAGGGCCAGACGATCCAATAGACCAAGAGAGCGCCGATCGCCAGCCACACCCAGATCAAGCCTACCGCCCCCTCTGCCGCAATACCCTATGGCGCGAGCGGGGGGGCGGTGAAAGTCAGCGGCTGGACTGGAGGCCGAGGCGGCTTTGCAGGTCGGACACCTTCGTCAGCTGCTCCCAGGGCAGGTCGAGATCGGGACGGCCGAAATGGCCGTAGGAAGCAACCTGACGGTAGATCGGCCGCCGCAGATCGAGGGCCCTGATGATGGCGGCCGGCCGAAGGTCGAAGACGTCCTGCACGGCTGCGGAGATCTCCCCATCCGGCACCCGGCCCGTGCCGAACGTATCCACCCGCACGGACAGGGGGTGAGCCACCCCGATCGCGTAGCTGACCTGAATCTCGCAGCGTCGCGCAAGGCCCGCGGCAACGACGTGCTTTGCCACCCAGCGCGCGGCATAGCTCGCGGAGCGATCGACTTTGGAGGGGTCCTTGCCGGAGAAGGCGCCACCGCCGTGACGGGCCATGCCGCCGTAGGTATCCACGATGATCTTGCGCCCGGTCAGACCGGAATCGGCGGCTGGCCCGCCGTAGACGAACCGCCCGCTCGGGTTTACCAGGTACCGCGTGCGAGCGTCGCGCAACTCGAGCGGCACGACAGGGTCGATGACCCGCTCGCGGATCTCCGCCTCGAGCCTCGCGTTCGAGACGTCGTCCGCATGCTGGGTGGACACGACGACCGTGTCCACGTAGACGGGGCGGTCGTTCTCATAGCGGATCGTCACCTGCGTCTTGCCGTCCGGGCGCAGGAACTCCAGCGCGCCGCTCTTGCGCACCTCCGCGAGCCGCCGCGACAAGGCGTGTGCCAGGCTGATGGGCAGCGGCATCAGTTCGGGGGTCTCGTCGCAGGCGTAGCCGAACATCATCCCCTGATCGCCGGCGCCCTGATCCTGCGCCGCGGTGCCGTCGCGCGTCTCCAGTGCCTTGTCCACGCCCTGGGCGATGTCGGGAGATTGTTCGTCGATGGATGTCAGCACGGCGCACGTGTCCGCGTCAAAGCCGAACTTCGCGCGAGTGTAGCCGATGTCGCGCATAGTCTGGCGAATGATGCTTGGCAGATCGGCATAGCAGGATGTCGTGATCTCGCCCGCCACGAGCACGAGGCCGGTTGTGACGAGCGTCTCCGCCGCTACCCTGGCATCTGGGTCGTTGGCAAGGATGGTGTCGAGAATCGCGTCGGAGATCTGGTCGGCCACTTTGTCGGGGTGTCCCTCGGTGACGGACTCCGATGTGAACAGGCTGTGCAAAAGGATCCTCCTCCCTGATCGGCACTTCCCGGCACAAACATAGCCGGACTACGAGAGTCCGGCTGCGTTCTCTCATCCCTCAGCTGCGCTGCAGGGTTTGGCACCGTGGCAATCGCCCGGTTGCCGGGTTTCATCGGGCCAGCCCCTCCACCACTCGCGATGAGCATGTTCAATTTTTTGGCGAGCATCATCCTAGCACAGGGCCGCAGATCGCGTCAATGCAGGCCCGAGCGACGGTCAGACCGCTCCTTGGCCTCCCTGCCGTTCGCCTTCGAAGTCGCTGCGCTTGACGAGGGCGAACGCGACCGTAGCCTGAGCCACGACCCGGTCGGCGCAGAGTATGCGACCCTCGGCCTTCGCGAAGCCCCTGCGGTAAGCGACGATCTTGGCTTCGATGCGCAATTGGTCCCCCGGTCGAGCCGGCCGGTGGAACTTGGCTCCATCGACACCGGCGAGGACGCCGACGCGGTCGCCGATCTCCTCGCCGAAACACAGTCCGGCGGTCTGCGCCATGCACTCGAGCTGCAAGACGCCGGGGAAGATTGGCATGCCGGGGAAGTGCCCCTGGAACACGGGTTCGTTGTGGGACAGGTTCTTGATCGCCACGGCGCTTTCCCGCGGTACAATCTCAAGAATCCTGTCCACCATGAGGAATGGATAGCGGTGCGGCAAGAGCGCCAGGACGTCCATCGTCGGCCTCCTACAGCCTCGGGACGCGTGCCCCTGCGGCTCGGATTCGGAGTCAGATCACGCGCTTGAACACTACGATGTGCCGCCCCACCAGTTCCATCTCGAGAGCGCGCGCGGTGCCGAGTGCAACCGATGACATCGGATCCTCCGCGCGCTGTGCAGGCAGCCCCGTTTCGCGGGAGATCAGCTCCGGCATGCCGTGCAGGAGGGATCCTCCCCCCGTAAGCCAGATACCGCGGTCCAGGATGTCAGCGAGCAGCTCCGGCGCCGTTTCCTCGAGCACCCGACGGACCGAGTCGACGATCTGGTGCGCTGGCTCCATCAGGATCGGCCGCACGTCCGCGGGCGTGAGGGTAATCGTGCGGGGCATCCCCGTGAGCAGGTCGCGCCCGCGGATGTCGATCGCGCCGACCCGCCCGTCGGGGTGAACCGAGCCCACCTCGATCTTGACCTCCTCGGCCGTGCGCTCGCCGATCGCAAGGCTGTAGGCGGACTTGAGCTCGTGCGAGATCGCCGCGTCCATGGTGTCGCCACCGACGCGCACCGAATCGCTTGCGGCTATGCCACCGAGCGTCAGCACGGCAACATCGGTCGTGCCACCGCCGATGTCCACCACCATGTGGCCACTCGCCTTAGTAATATCCAAGCCGACGCCGAGCGCCGCGGCCAGTGGCTCCTCGATGAGCTCCACCTTGCCCGCCCCGGCGCTCTGCGCCGCCTCGCGCACCGCCCGCCGTTCGGCGCCCGTGGCGCCAGTCGGTATGCACACCATGACGCGCGGCCGCGTCATGCTCCGCCCAGGTGTCACGCGCGCAATGAAATGGCGCAGCATGGCTTCGGTGATGTCGTAGTCGGCGATCACGCCGTCCCGAAGCGGCCGCGACGCCACGATGGATCCAGGTGTCCTGCCCAGCATCTGGCGAGCCTTGTCGCCGATGGCAACGAGCCGGCCCGAGTCCCGTTCCACTGCCACCACAGACGGTTCCCGCAACACGATCCCTTTGCCGCGAACCGCCACGAGGACGTTGGCCGTCCCCAGATCGACCGCGATTTCCATGCAGGCGTCCTCCAACCATGCCGTCCGACATCATGGGCAATTCTCGCGGCAAGGTCGAAGGTCCTGCATTATTAATCCAACAAGGCCGTGAATCTAGAGAGACCGTTCGAGGAACTTGCGCCGCGTCGCCTCGCCGCCACGAATATGGCGTTCGGCTTTGTTGTGCTCGAGCACGAGTTTGACTTCGCGAGCGAGCTGCGGGTTGATGCGCGGTAGCCGTTCGGTCACATCTTTGTGCACTGTGCTCTTGGAGACTCCGAAGCGGTGGGCGGTATCCCGTACCGTGTCCTTCGTCGCCAGAATGTAATCCGCGACCTCCATCGCGCGCTCAATGGTCAGACGCACGGGTGTTTGCGTCACCGGCGCCGCAGGCGCGGATCTCCGCCGCGTCGGGCCCGAACCAGACGCTTAGGCCGAGGTAGCGCAGGATGTCGCGGCGGCCACGGGCATCGGCCCGCTTAAGGTAGGCGAGCGCCGCCTCGGCGTCCTGTTTCCCGCCGCCGCGTTGAGGCTCGAGGTCAAGCGCCTTGAGGCGGCCGTCCACCTGACTGAGGGCAAGGGTGAGATCCTCGGCGGACAGACGGCCTGCGCCGCCCGCCTGAACAAGTCGCCGACGCCGCGACTCAAGCCGCCGACGATCCCTGGCGCGCGCGCGTTCGGCCCATGCCTCCACCTCGGGAGTCTCATGCCTGGCAGCGCTCTCGAGCTCCGACACCACGAGTGCCCAGATTGCGGCCTCCGTCTCCGCCGCGGGGTAGTACGGCGAGCTGCAGGGCGGTTTCGCCCGTTTGCCCGCACATGCATAGTAGGGGCGGCTGCCGCCGCTTCCTGTCACGGCGCGGCCGCATATCGCGCAGCGGGCCACTCCACTCAGCACGTAGACCCTGCCGTGGCCCGCAGGTCTTCTGCGGCGCGCCGCAAGCGCCCTTGCGGCCAGGTCGAACGCCTCCCGCGCCACAAGGGGCGGCATGGAGATGCTGCCCTGGCCCTTGAGCATGCTCATCCGGCCGAGATAGGTAGGGTTGCGCAAGATGCCGTAGACCGCGGACTGGGAGAACTCCCCTCCCCCTTTGGCATGAAGTCCCGCGGAGTTGAGCGCGTCCGCGATGGCCTGCGTTGACATCTGCGGCGCCATCGCGAACACGGCTCGCACGATGGCCGCCTCCGCCACATCCACGACGAATCCCTTTCGCTTGCGGTCGTAGGCGTAGCCGAGGATCTGCGTGCCTGTGACCGCCTTGCCCTCGCGCAGGCGCTGCTGCTTGCCCTGGCGCGTGCGCTCGCGGATCTTGTGCGCCTCGAACTCCGCGATAGCGCCGCGTATGGCGTAGAGCAGACGACCATCAGGGGTTGGCCGGCGTTCGAATTGGACGAAGTGCAACTCGACGCCAATGCTTTCTAGCTGGTCCGTCAGGATCAGCTGATGGCTCAAATTGCGTGCCAGGCGATCCGGGTCAAGGCAGACGACGGCTTGGATCTCGTTCGCCTTGGCGGCCGCCAGAAGCGACTGCAAACCCGGTCGGGTGATGTCCGCGCCCGAGATGCCCGCGTCGACAAAAGAGCGCATTTCCGTCGCGCCGAGCTGCTCGGCCAAGGCCTGGCAGCGCTGGATCTGTCCTTCCAGAGAGGTGCCGTGCTGGGCCTGCTCCTCCGTCGAGACGCGCGCGTAAAGCGCGACGCAGAGACTCACCTGAGCTTGCCCTGCCGGCGCAGTTGCTCGAGCAGGACCTGCCATGCCTTCAGCCATTCGTGCTGGGACACATCCACCCGGATCTCCACGGCGCTTCCCCCTGTCCCGCGAACCGGGACAATCTATGTGGACATGTCCTCCTCCTTGCAGGATGGGCGCGGTACGATCGGACCCGCCTTGACGGGCCCATTCGGCACTATCGAGCCGAGTAGGCGCTTGCGCATCATGAATTCAGGCCGCGGACCATCCCCACGATTTGAGGATGGCGTGAACCGGGAGGCGTCCCGGTGGCTCTGCCGATCGTCTGCACCGTCGTTGTCTGATATCTCCTGTCCGACGACGGCACGCAGGCCCGGACACTCGGCCGTGACACCGGTTGACGCACCGCGCACCTCGGGCGTACAAGACCGCGGCATCACCGCTTCGAGGGTATCGGACTCAAGCGTGGCTTGTGCGTACGCACCGGTCAGCCAAAGCTCCCCCTGGCGAACGGCATACGGCGCGTTTAGCCGCCTCGATGGTACCGATTGCGCGGTCGCCGGCCACTTGCCGGCGCTCCCCCGAAAAGGGGCGCGGGCGTTGCCCGCTATCCAGCCGGCACCGGGAACAGAGTTCCTGGTGCCGGCTTCGTCGTTCGGCAGCTGCTTCTTTCCCCGTGCGCAAGCGTCTGGACGGTCGTGGTCCCCTGCCAGGCAAAACACCGCTGCACGGGCGGAACCGCGAGACCAAGCACCGGCGCCCGCAACGGGCGCCGGTGCTTGCCTTGCAGATAACCGGGCGGCGTCAAGCGCCCGCTTCCAGATGTGGTCCTTCACCGCATCCGGCCCCTTCCTCGGCATCATTCGCGCAATACTTATGCGCTCAACTGTGCCGCGATGCGCCTGCCGTCGCGGCAGGTAACAGACTGGCGGGATCGATGGGCTGTCCCGCGCGCCTGATCGAAAAGCCGAGTTTTACGCCGCCGGCACCTGCCTGGGGCATCGTGCCGATCATCGTTCCCTGCCCGACTGTGCTTCCCACCGCGAGGGACGTCGCAGCGAGACCCGTGTAGGTTGTGACGACGCTCTGGGGTGACGTCACGACGATCGTGAAGCCGCCGGATGCCTCGCGTTCCACCGCGGCGACGGCGCCTGGCAGCGCGGCGCGCACCGCCGCGCCAGGAGTCGCGGCGATCTCGAGACCCGTGTGGTAGAACCAGTAGCGACCGGTAGGATCAAAGACCCAGCCATAGCCCATCGCCACGCGTCCCTGAAGCGGCCAAACGGCGGTTGCCGGCAGTGTGGGCGTGGCGGGGATGGTGGGTGCGTGGGCTGGCGATACCGTGCCCGAGCCGGTGACGCCAGACTTGGCAGGGGCGGTTGGCCCGCTCGCGGAACCCGTTCCGTCGGGCGTGGGCTGCACCGCCATGGCCTGAGCCTCGGCGGCCCCCCGCTCAGCCGCCAGCATGCGCGTGCGCCCGAAGTCGCCGGAAAGCCGAACAGGTGTCTCGGGTGCCGCATTGCCGTTCGATAGGATGGTTACGGCGGCGATGAGCACGACGAGCGCCCCCGCGCTCCAAAGCATTGGCTCTTGCCGCAGGGAGTCGCGAGCCCTGCGCGGAGCCAGGTAAACCCAGCGTCGGAAACCTGCTAGCCGACGATGCAAGTCCAAGGTCTGCGCCCGAAAAAGTGGGCGACACACCTCCCTTCGCCGCTATTCTTTGCCGTGGCCGCCAGACACAAACGCGGAAGGCCACCACGCCCCGATCTGCTATAGTGGCTTCGTCAAACAAAGGGCTGGCTTGAGGAGGAAGGCAAGGATGGCTTTGCTGCAGGAGCGCCGGGGATCGGTGGCGATCTTGACGTTCAACAGGCCCGAGTCGCTGAACGCTCTCAATCAGGAAGCTTTGCGGGAGTTCGAGCAGGCCGTCGATGCGATCGAGCACGACGACGAAGTCGGTGCCATGGTGCTAACCGGGGCCGGTGATCGCGCCTTCGTGGCCGGGGCGGACATCAGTCAGTTCACCCATCTCGACCTGTGGACGTCCGGCGCCTTCGCGGAGCGCACCCTTGCGCTCTTCCGCCGCATCGAAGTCTCGCCCAAGCCTTCGATTGTCGCCGTGAACGGCTTCTGCCTCGGCGGCGGCGTCGAGCTTTCGCTCAGCTGCGACATCCGGCTCGCGTCGGAGAACGCCAAGTTCGGTCAGCCGGAGATCAACCTCGGCATCATCCCTGGTTGGGGCGGCACGCAGCGCCTGCAACGCGTGGTTGGCCCGGGCTGGGCCAGGCAGATGATCCTGAGCGGCGAGATGGTCGATGCCCAGACGGCCTTGCGCATCGGCCTCGTCAACGAGGTGCTGCCCCGCGAGCTATTGCTGGATCGGGCCGTGGCGCTCGCGGAGCGCATTGGCGGACGGGCGCGCAAGGCCGTGGCGCTGGCGAAGCAAGCCATCCTGCGCGGCCAGGGTATGCCTTTGGAGGACGGCCTCAAGTACGAGACGGCCATGTGGCAGCTCGCCTTCGAAACCGAGGACTGCAAGGAGGGCGTCGCGGCCTTCCTTGAGAAGCGCGAGGCGAAGTTCAAGGGGCGCTGAGTCGGTAGGATCAGGCGCGCGGCTCTCGTGCCGCGCGCCTTTCGCTTTTTCCGCGCGCCCCGCAATCTCTTGTCGACCCCTTCCTTTTCCCGAGGGTCTGCGGGGAACGTCCCACCCGAGAATCCGGTTGACACCGGCAGGCTTCACACTATAGTGGTATATGACACATGACTCATGCGTCAGTTTCCTGAATCGAGAGGAGGGTCCAGTTTGCGCGCTTCGCGTCTCCTCAAGCCTACCGTCCCGGTCGTCATGGCGGGCCTGCTGACCAGCACGTTCGGATCCGCGCTGGCCGTGCCGGCGCAAGCCGCGGCACCCATCAACATCGGCGTCGTGACCTCGATCTCGGGACCCCTGGCCGACTACGGCCAGCAGGAACTGCGCGGGCTCAAGCTGGGCATCGCCTACGCTACACACGGCACATGGAAGGTTGACGGCCGCAAGATCAACCTGATCGTGCGAGACGACACCGGCAATCCCGCTACCGCAGCCCAGGCGATGCGCGGACTCATCCTGCAAAACCACGTCGCGATGGTCCAGGGCCCGGCCGACAGCGCCGTGGCTATCCCCATGGAGCAGCTGGCCGGCCAGTACAAGGTGCCGCTCGTGATCGACCCCGCGGCGGACGACGACCTGACCACGACCTACCTGAACCCGTACGTCTTCCGCACCGCCGTCAACACCTACATGTACGCCAAGTCGTACGCGGAGTACCTGAACACGCACGGTGGCGCCCATGGTGTGACGTTCTACCAGTTCGCCCCCAACTACGTCTTCGGCACATCCAGCGTCAAGGACTGGAAGGCCGCGCTGTCATCGGCCGGCGCCACCAACAAGGGCGTAACCTACGCCCCCATCACCACGACCGACTTCACGAGCTACATCGACCACATCCTCAGCATGAAGCCCTTGCCGAAGGTGCTCGTCGTTACCTGGGCGGGTGTCGGGGCCTTGACGCTGTTCCAGCAGATGGCCCAGGCCGGGCTGTACGGCAAGATGAACGTTATCGGCGCCATTGGCGGCTACAACGGACTCAAGGCGCTCGGCAAGACAGACGACGGCTACATCGGTGTGACCGACTACTACTACACGATCCCGCACAACGCGGCCAACACCTACCTCACGCGGCAGTACGAGCAACTGTACAACAACCCTCCCGATCTGTTCGCGGGCACGTCGTTCGCAGCGGGCCAGGCGATCGTGCAGGCACTCGCCAAGGCCAAGGGCACCAACGCCCAGGCCCTGACGCGCGCGCTCTCGGGCATGACGATCCTCGGTCCGAAGGGACCCATCTACATCCGGCCCAAGGACCACCAGGCCATCCAGCCGATGTACGTCGTCAAGCTGGTCTGGAACGCGGGCGTGGGTTACTCGGTCCCGACTGCGATCATGACCGTCTCGGCGCAGGAGAGCGCTCCGCCGCTGCCCAAGCGATGAGCGCGCAGCCGGTGCTGGAGGCAAGGGGCCTGTCACGCCACTTCCATGGTGTGATCGCCGTCGACGCGGTGGACCTGCGACTCGAGCAGGGCACCGTCCACGGCCTGATCGGCCCGAACGGCGCCGGCAAGACAACCCTGTTCAACCTTCTGACAGGACTCGTCCGCCCCACCCGCGGACGCGTCCTGCTGGAAGGGCGCGACATCACCGCCTGGAGCCCCGACAGACGTGCCAGATCGGGGCTCGGCCGCGTCTTCCAGCGCACACAGCTCTTCGCGACGCTGCCTGTGCGCGAGCACCTGAGGCTTGTGGATCCGCGCACTGGCGGGCAGGCCTGGATCGAGCCGTTCGGCCTCGGCCCATGGCTGGACCGCCTGCCCGCGACCCTGCCGCACGGTGTCGCCCGCAAGGTGGAACTGGCGAGTGCCCTCGCTGCCTCCGGGCAGGTCCTGCTCCTCGACGAGCCGGCCGCGGGTCTGACAGAAGAGGAGCGTCAGGACCTGGGCAGGCTGCTCAGGCTGGCCCTGACGCAGGGACGAACGCTTCTCGTCGTAGAACATGACCTTGAGTGGGTCGTGGACCTGGCCGACAGGCTGACCGTTCTCGACTTCGGCAAGGTGATCGCACAGGGGCCGCCGCGCGAGGTGGCGGCCTCTCCCGCAGTTCGTCTTGCCTACCTTGGCGAGGAGGAGGCCGAACAGGCGTGACACTCCAGCTCTCAGCCCTGCAGGCCAGCCTCCAGGGAGCGCCTGTGCTGCACGCGGTGGATCTCGATGTGAAGCCCGGCCAGGTGCTCGCCCTTCTGGGACGCAACGGCGCGGGCAAGACGACTACCTTGCGGACGATCATGGGTCTTACGCAGCAGACGGGTGGCCACGTGCGCCTCGACGGACGCGACCTTGGCGGGGCGCCAACCTGGCAGAGGGCGCGCATCGGCATCTACTTCGTACCGGAGGACGGCGGCGTGTTCCAGGAGTTGAGCGTCCTCGAGAACCTCCGCCTCGCCGGTCGTGGCCAACCCGAACAGGTGCTCGGGGCGTTCCCGGAGCTGAAAGCCCTTTGGCACAGGCGCGCCGCCCTGCTGTCGGGTGGTGAGCGGAAGATCCTGGCCTTGGCCCGCGCCGCACTGTCCGGCAGCCGCTGGCTTCTGATCGACGAACCGTCGCTCGGCCTCGCCCCCGCTGTCCTCCGCCGGCTTGGCCAGGCGATCGCGGCCCTGCGCGCCGAGGCGGGGGTGCTGCTCGTGGAGCAGAACCTGCGTTTCGCTCAGAGTGTCGCGGACGACTACGTGCTGATGCAGCGCGGCAGCACCGTGGACCAGGGACCGATCGAGGCCCTGCGCGAGAGCCCGTTCTTCGCGCAGGCCATGAGTTTCGGCAGCGGGGAGGGAGACAGCGCATGATCGCAAACGTCGTGCTCGCCGGCATCTCCCTCGCAGCCTTCTACTTCGTGCTATCTGCCGGCCTCTCGCTCGTGTTCGGCATCATGGGCGTGCTCAACTTCGCGAGCGCCGGCTATTTTCTCGTCGGGCTCTACGCCGCGTGGTACATGCTCGGGCACGGCAGCGGCTTCCTCGTGGCGGCCCTTGCAGCCGGCCTGATCTCCGGGGTCACCGCGCTGATCGTCGAGTTCGTCATGCTGCGCCCGCTCTACCGCAATCCCGGTGGGCAGCTGCTCACCACCCTCGGCGTCATGCTGATCCTCACAGAAGCCGTGAACTGGGTGTTCGGCCCGCAGATCCAGCAGGAGCCCATGCAGGGCCTCCTGGCGTCCACGTTGCCCGTAGGGGGACTCCCGTTTCCCGTCTACCGCCTGCTCTTGATCGCGTCGGGCCTCGTGATCTACCTGCTACTCGTCGCCCTCCTGCGCGGCACTTCGCTCGGACTCAAGGTGCGGGCAGGCGTGGAGAGCCAGACGCTCGCGGAGCTTTCCGGCATCCGCGTCCTGCCCCTGAGGAGCCTGGTGTATGCCCTCGGCGGCATCCTGGCCGGTTTCGCCGGGGCCCTCTACGGACCGTTCGGCGGCGTCTATCCCGGCGCAGGCACGGACACGCTGCTGCTCACCTTCATCGTCGTTGTCATCGGCGGACTCGGGTCCGTGGGAGGCACACTCGTCGCGAGCCTGATCATCGGTCTGGCGGAGGCGCTCGTAGGCTTCTACGCACCCAATCTCGCGCTCACAGTCAACGTCCTCGCCATGATCATCGTGCTGATCCTGAGACCGCAGGGCCTGCTCGGCCGTGCGCCGGGAAGGCGGGATACCCATGCCGCGTAACCGCCTTTGGCTGCCGCCGCTGGCGCTGCTTGCCATCCTCTATGTCGTCTGGCCGTGGCTCGGCGGCAGCCCCTTCCTTGTCAACCTCATCACAGGCGGAGTGATCTGGGGGATCTTCGCCGTCTCGTACGACCTCGTCCTCGGCTGGACCGGAGAGATCTCGTTCGGCCACGCGCTCTGGTTCGGCGCGGGCATCTACGGCGTCGCGCTGCTTGTCCAGGCGACCCACATCGACACGATGCTGGCCATCCTGATCGTGGCCGCGATCACCGCGCCGCTCTCGTTTCTGGTGCACATCATCAGCCTGCGCCTGCGCGGCGCCTACTTCGCGATGATCACGTTCGCCATCGCCGAGTTCGCCTATCTGCTCGTACAGAACGCCACCGCCCTGACGGGCGGCACGAACGGTCTCACCGGCATCATGCTGAGTCCGTACTTCCTGGATCCAAACTTCCTCTACGCCATCCCGGCCGCTCTTCTGCTGATCTTCGTCCTGGGGCTGCGGGCCATCGGCCGAAGCCGCTCGGGCCGTATCGTGCACGCGGTTCGCGACAACCCGACGCGCGCCGCCCTCTTCGGCCACAACGAAGTGCTGGTCAAGGGCATCACACTCTCCGCGTCATCCGCGCTCGCGGCCATAGCGGGTGGCCTCTACCTCGCCTACCAGGGCATGGCCTTCCCCGACGCGATGAGTTCCAACACTGGCTTCATGGTGCTGCTGATGGTGGTGATCGGCGGCGCCGACTCGATCTGGGGACCCGCTGTAGCAGGGATCGGGCTCTACCTGCTCGAGAACTCGCTTACGTCCACAACGGCCCATTGGAGCCTGTGGCTCGGGGTCGTATACGTCCTCGTCGTCCGGTTCCTGCCCAACGGTCTCGGCGGACTCGGCCCGCGGCGCCTCTGGGCGCCGCGCGGTCAGACCGCCATACTGCATGAAGGAGCCGGTCAAAGCCGGACAAAAGTGAGGGAGTCCAACCTTGAGTAAGGAAATGCGCGCCCGTCCCATGCCACTGACCGATCGCGGCCGCGAGACGCGGCAGCGCCTCCTGGACGCCGCGGAGTCCATTTTCGGCAGTATGGGCTTCCATGAGGCGTCCGTGACGCAGATCGTCGCGGCGGCCGGAGTCGGCCAGGGCACATTTTACCTGTATTTCGGCCAGAAGAAGGACATCTTCGTTGCCCTCGTCGACCACCTCGCCCACTCCCTGCGCCGCAGCCTCAACCGCGCTATCGCGGACAAGGGGACGCGCGAGGACGTGGAGTGGGCCGGCTTCAGGGCCTTCTTCGCCTTCGTCGCGCAGCACCCGATGCTCTACCGCATCGTGCGTCAGGCCGAGTTCGTCGACGAGGAGGCGTTCAGGGCCTACTACCGGACGTTAGCCCGCGGCTACCGGCGCGGCCTCGAGAAGGCCATGGCGGATGGCGAGTTCCGGGATCTGGACGCGGAGGCCTTGAGCTATGCCCTGATGGGCATAGCGGACTTCGTCGGCATGCGCTATGTGCTGTGGCAGGACCCCGGCACGGTGCCGGATGAGGTGGTGGAAGCCCTGATGCGCTTCATCCTCGGCGGACTGCGCACCGCAGACGGGAAAGGCACGCGCCCATGACATCCGAGGCCGGGCTCGTCGCCGTAGCCAGCTACTTGCCGCAAGGGCGCATGAATGCCGCCGAGATCGCCCTCGCTACGGGCCTGCCCGAGCAGGTGGTGCGGGAGAAGCTCGGCATCGTGCGCAAGGTGCAACCGGGGAATGAGGACGGCCCGCACCGCATGGCGGTGCTTGCGGCACAGCGGCTGATCAGGGAGCAGCAGCTCGATCCAATGCAGATCGATGTCATCATCTCGATCACCGAGGAGTACAAGGAGTACCCCGTCTGGACGACCGGCATCGCCCTGCAGGAGGAGATCGGCGCGAGGCGCGCCTGGGCGTTCGATGTGGCTCAGCGCTGCGGGACTGGCGTACTCGCCCTCAAGCTGGCGCAGAGCCTGATCAGGTCCGATCCGGACGTGAACACGGTGCTGATTGCGGGCGGCTATCGCAATGTGGACCTCATCGACTACAAGAACCCGCGCGTGCGCTTCATGTACAACCTAGCGGCCGGCGGGGGCGCAGCGCTGGTGCGGCGGGGCGGACCAAACCCTCTGCTCGGCATGGCGATCCGCACCGACGGAAGCTTCAGCCGGGACGTCATCGCCCCTCGCGGCGGCGCGGGCTCGCCGCTCGGCGACTGGCCCGTGCCCTATCTTGAGGTGCCGGACCCTGCCGGCATGAAACAGCGCCTCGAGGAGCGGTCGATGAAGAACTTCCTCGCCGTCGTGGACGAGGCGTTGGGCCGCAGCGGCATGACGCGGCAGGACATCGGCTACCTCGCGATCCTGCACATGAAGCGCAGCGCCCACCTCGGCGTCCTGCGGGAGCTCGGGCTGCGCGAGGACCAGTCGGTCTATCTCGAAGAATACGGGCATATCGGACAGATCGACCAGATCCTCTCGACCGAACTGGCCATGCGCCAAGGCTTGCTCGCGGACGGCAAGGCGCTCGTCTGGGTCTCGGCCGGCATCGGCTACGCCTGGGATGCGGCAGTGATCCGCTGGGAGCGGGCCTGACCATCGAAGGGGGTGCGGCGTTTGAACTGCGACTGGGCCTCGGCCCGCGCTCGCCTCAGTCCAGACAGGACGGCGATCTTCGATCTGGACCGCGGCGCGGCTTACAGCTACCGTGCCATGCGGGACCGGGTGGCGCGTCTCAGGGGTCTCGTCGCAGGCCTCGGCGTCGGGCGCGGCGACCGCATCGCCATCCTGGCGAAGAACGGCATTGCGCATGTCGACCTTTTCCTGCTGGCAGGCTACGCGGGCGTCACACTCGTGCCCCTCAACTGGCGGCTGCCCGCTCAGGAACTCACGCCGCTCGTCGCGGCGGCCCGGACTCGCCTTCTCTTCTACAGTCCGGAGTTCGAGGCGACGGCAGTGGGGCTGCAGGCGGCGACAGGCCTGCAGGCCTTCGCCCTCGCAGACAGCGGCGAAAGATACGAGTCGCTGCTCGCCCAGGCGCCTGCCCTGCCCCCTGAGCCAGCGGACGAGACCGATGTCGCCATGCTTCTCTTCACCGGTGGAACGACGGGCATCGCCAAGGGCGTGCGCATCACGCACCGGCAGATCTTCTGGAACGCCGTGAACACGGTGACAAGCTGGGAGCTTTCCGCGGCGGACTGCGCCCCCGTCTTCACACCCTTCTACCACACGGGGGGCTACCACGTGCTGTTCTCGCCGCTCTACCACGCCGGCGGCACGAGCCTGATCGCTGAGGCTTTCAGCCCGGCGCTGGCACGGCGTGCCGTGCGTAACTACGGCGTAAGCGTTTTGTTCCTGATTCCGACCATGTTCCAAAGCCTGATCGACGAAGGGCTCGATCCCGAGGACATGGCGAGCGTGCGCTTCGCCATCTCGGGCGGAGCTGCTTGCCCCCCTTGGGTAGAGGAGCGCTTCGGTCGCCTCGGAGTGCGCTTCAAGCAGGGCTACGGGCTTACTGAGGTGGGGCCGAACTGCTTCTCGCTCGCCCTGGACGAAGCGGCCACCCACCCCGGCTGCGTGGGGCTGCCCGTATTCCATCTCGAGCTGCGCATCGTCGGAGACGACGGGCAGGCACTGCCGCCAGGCCAGCCAGGCGAACTCTGGCTGCGTGGCCCGACGGTAGCCGACGGCTACGAAGGCCGGCCCGACGAAACCAAGGCAGCCTTCGACCAAGAAGGCTTCTGCCACACAGGCGACCTTGCGGAACAGGACCCGGACGGGTTCGTGCGCATCGTCGGCCGAAAGAAGGAGATGTTCATCTCCGGCGGCGAGAACATCTACCCGATCGAGGTGGAGAACGCCCTCTACGCGCACCCGGCGGTGGCCGTCGCCGCCGTCCTCGGCGTGCCGCATGAGCATTGGGGCGAGGTGGGCGTCGCTTGGGTGCAGTTGCGGGAAGGTGAGGACGCCTCGCCCGAGGAGCTCCTCGGCTTCCTGGCGGGACGCCTCGCGCGCTACAAGTTGCCGAAGCGGCTGCAGATCCTTCCCTCCCTGCCACTCACGGCCGCTGGCAAGGTGGCCAAGGAGGAGCTCAGACGGCTGTACTTCGCTCGGGCCGGCGCGCAGGAAGGTGCGTGAAGGAAATGCTTCAGGAACCGGGGTCCGTGCGCATCATCGACGCTGCCGACGGATTGCCACTCGCCCTCCACGACCTGGGCGGCGAAGGGTCACCTCTCCTCCTGTTGCACGGCATCACAGCCAACGCGCGCTCGCTGGACGCGGTGGCGGAGGACCTTCTTGACCAGTTTCATGTCTTCGCGCTCGACTTCCGCGGCAGGGGACGCAGCGGCTCGCCGTCGAGAGGCGCCGCCATCCCCGAGCACGCGGCCGACGCAGCGGCCGCCATTCATGCCATCGGCTCGCCGGTGCACCTGGTCGGGCACTCGCTCGGAGCGCTCGTCGGCCTCTACCTGACCGGCGAGCAGCCGGAACTCGTGGACCATCTCGTGCTGATCGACGGTGCCGGTGATGTGCCGGCAGCCAATCTGGAGGCTATCGGGCCCTCGCTAAGTCGTCTCGAACAGGAGTACGCGACCTTCGAGGACTACGCGGCGACATTCCGCATGGCGCCGCACCTGCAGCCGTGGAACAGCTTCGTCGATGCCTTTCTCCGCCTGGACGCGCGCACGCTGCCTGGAGGCGCGGTGCGATCACGCGTGGAGCCCGGTATCATCCGCGACGAGCTCCTGGCGAACTCCACGCTGCCAACCCTGCGTCTCAGCCAGGAGAAGATCCGGCGGCCGACCCTGATCCTCCGTGCGGCAGCTCCGGTTGCGGAGGGGCTGCCTCCTGTTTTCGACAGGGCGACGTGCCTTCAGGCACACGCCGTCAACCCGCAGAGCCTGCTCGTCGAACTTCCCCATCTCCACCACTACTCGATCGGCCTCCAGCCCAGTGCGTTGCGCCGCGCGGCCTTGAGAAGCTTCCTGCTGCCTGCGAGCCAAACATAAACACGATTGCCGGTTATCCTGAAACTGCGCCAGTCGCCTTTGCAGGGGGGCACGCAAGGATGATCCGACGCTTGGGCCGAGAATTTTGTCCTTTTGTGCCTTGACGGTTACACTGCCGCGCAGTGAAGTGTACGGGTGGCCCGACCTGCGGAGCCAGCGGCCAGGGGGCGTCGCAATTGTCCTATCGTGATCTGGTCCCGCTCGATCCCTCCCTGCCCGATGCACACTCCGAACTCGAGACCGCCATCGCCCATGTGCGTTCGCAGTTCGGCCGACGCTATCCGCTTGCCATCGGCGACCGCGAAGACGCCGGCAACGACGTCCTGGTCTCCTGCGACCCGGCCGACCCTGGGCAAGTTGTCGGCGAAGTCTCCCTCGGCGGCTTTAGCCATGCCGATCAGGCCGTGCGAAGCGCGGCGGCCATGGCTCCGGTCTGGTCTCGGGTGCCAGCCGAGGAGCGTGCCAGCCTGCTCCTGCGCGTCGCGGACGAACTCTACCGGCGCCGTGCCGAGCTCATGGCCTGGATGGCCTTCGAGACGGGCAAGAGCTTCACGGAATCGGACGGCGAGCTTGTCGAGACAATCAGACACCTCGGCTGGATCGCGGACCAGCTGACTTCCGTGCGTCCGGTGCGCTGGGCGTCGCTGCACGACGACTACGTCGTGGAGGAGTACGACCGACCGCTCGGCGTCGGCGTCGCGCTGACGCCGTTCAGTTTTCCTGTTGCACTGCCCATCGGCATGGCAGCGGCCGCCATCGGCGCCGGCAACACGCTGGTGCTCAAGCCGAGCCGAGTCGCCCCGATCACGGCTATTGAGTCCCTGCGCGCCTTCCGCGCCGCGGGGCTGCCGCCTGGCGTGCTCAACGTCGTCGTTGGACAGGGCAGCGAGCTGCGCGACGCTCTCGTGCACCACAGCCTCACCCGCTTCGTCGCGTTCGTCGGGTCGCGGACCGGCGGCACCGCCGTCCAGGCCGGTGCTTCACTCTGGCAGCCGGATCAGGATCAGGCGCGCCATGTCGTCGCGCGCATGGACGGCAAGGCGGCGACGCTCGTCACCGCCAGCGCGGACCTCGACTGGGCAGCGCGGGAGGTCGTGCGCTCGGCGTTCGCGTTCCAGGGCCAGAAGTGCACTTCGACGGCACACCTCGTGCTTGTGGACGAGATTCACGACGAGTTTGTCGACCGTCTCCTGGCCGAGGTGGAACGCTACTGCGCTGACCGGGGCCCGGCCGCGCTTGGGCACCGCTACGGACCGATGATCAGCGCCGCGGCACTCGCGAAGGTACGCGGCTTCGCTCGCGAAGCAGCTAGCTACGGCATGGTGCTGAGGCATGGGGACAGCCAGGGTCCGGGCCACTTCATCGGACCCGTCGTGGTCGACGACGTCTACAGCGACACACCGCTCGCCCGCGAGGAGATCTTCGGCCCGTTCCTCTCGATCGTGCGCGCGGGGACGCTCGAGCACGCGATCGACGTGACGAGCGGCTCCGGTACCGCGCCAGCCGCCGCCGCCTTCACCCGCGACGCGCAGGAGGTGGCGCGCATCCGCGAACGCCTGCGTACGCGGACGCTTTACCTCAACGCCGCCTCCACCGGATCGCTCGCCGGCGTACGGCCGCCCACGGCGGACGGCCAGAACCACAACGAACCGGACGACCCCGCCGCTTTCCGAGAGACGCGCACGGTCATGGAGCGCTACACGTTTCCTCGGTAAACCAGGGCGCCGCGATCTTCAACCGCCATCCTGCCTGCCTTTGTCGCGTCCTCGAAGGACACATCGGGCGTTTCGCCGGAACAGTCCTGGTAGGTGTTGCAGGGCTGCAACGACGAGGTTCGCGCTGGGGTACGGACCCGTCTGCACCCGGTCGCAGTCCAGGGCCGGCAAGGCAACATGCGCGCTGCCTCTGCCGCGGGCCGCATCGGCGGCACCACCGGCCGCGCAACTGCCAGTGCTGCAACGGCGGACAGGCGCCGCGCAAATGAGCCACGCCAACGCGCCATCCCCTACCCGCTCTCGGAGGACAGGCTCCCTCGGGGCGTGTCGCCGCACCAGTGCAAGAAAGGGCAACGCCCCCTGCGACGGGGGAGTTGCCCTTTATGGATTCCAACGAAACTCTTCAACCGCGCATTGCCCTTAGGGTTCCTCCGAGCACCGGCAGCGCTCGATGTCGGCGCCCAGCGATCCAAGCTTATCTTCGAGCCGATAGTAGCCGCGATCGAGGTGGAAAGCCTCGCTCAGCTCCGACGTACCCTTGGCACCGAGGGCCGCGATCACGAGGGCAGCGGCCGCGCGGAGATCCGATGCCCGCAGATTCGCGCCCATGATGTGCGGTGTACCGGTCACCAGCGCGGTGCGCCCGTCGATCTTGATGTCCGCTCCCATGCGGCGCAGTTCCGGTACGTGCATGTAGCGGTTCTCGAACACCGTCTCCGTGATCACCGATGTCCCCTGCGCCCGAATGAGGGCTGCCATGAGCGGGGCCTGGAGATCGGTGGGGAAACCTGGGTGAGGCATCGTCTTGACATCGATCGCCTGCAGCGGCTCCTCGGCCGTGATCCGCACGTAGTCGCCAGCATCCTCGATCACCGCCCCCGCCTCGCGCAGCTTCGCGAGCAAGGGCCTGATGTGCTCAGAGACGATCGGGCCGACCACGACGTCACCGCCTGTCGCGGCGCCTGCGATCAGGTAGGTGCCGGCCTCGATGCGGTCCGGAATCACCTGGTAGGTGGCCCCGTGCAGCCGGTCCTGGCCATGCACCCGGAGCTCGGGCGTACCCGCGCCCCTGACCTCTCCGCCCAAGGCGTTCAAGAAATTCGCAAGGTCGACCACTTCCGGCTCCTGCGCCGCGTTCTCGACCACGGTCCAGCCGTCGGCGAGGGATGCGGCCATCAGCAGGTTCTCCGTCGCTCCGACGCTGGGAAAGTCCAGATAAATGTTGGCGCCACGCAGACGGGGTGCGCGGAACTCGATGTAGCCGCTGTTCGACTGTACGTCGGCGCCCAGGGCCTGCAGTCCCTTGAGGTGCAGGTCAATCGGGCGCGAGCCGATGGCGCAGCCGCCCGGCAACGGCACACGCGCAACGCCGAATCGCGCCAGCAGCGGCCCTGCGATCAGGAAGGAGGCGCGCATGCGGCGCACCAGGTGCTCCGGCGCCGCAAAGGGGTCGACTTCTCGCGCCTCGACGGTAAGGTCCCGGCCGCTGCGCTCCGTGGAGACGCCCAGGGACATGAGGACGCGACGCAGCGTGTCGACGTCGTGCAACCACGGGATGCCAGGCAGCGTGACCGGGTCCGCGGTCAGCAGCGCCGCAGCCATCACGGGCAACGTGGCGTTCTTCGACGCCTCGACCTCGACCTCGCCGCGCAGCGGTCGTCCGCCGCGTACGATGATCTCCGGCAGCTGGCCTACCTGACGAACTTGCGTATCACTGTCGCTCATGGATGACGGCTCCTTCTTGCGCGGCAGCGTGTCATGGTTCAGAGCTCGGGATGGTTGGCGTCGCGAGGACCGCCTTCGCGCTGTGCGCATTATCGTACGTGATCTGCACCGCGAGGTTCATGGCTACGCCGCCAATTGCGACAACTGGGCGAATCCCCGGCACGTAGGCGAGCGCCAGCAGCCCTTTAGGCCCGTGGACAAGCCCGCGCTGCAGGGCACCCACCTGTCGCAGGGCGACCTTGACCGTCTCAGCTGACGGACTCGCTGCGAGCGTCGCCGTGACCGTCACCTGCTCGTGGCGGGGGCCGCAAGGCGGCGTCGAACTTGCACTGAGCGCCCTGCCGATCCCTTCCGCCGGTACCTCGACGGCCGTCGAACAAACCAGTGTCGCGCCCGCGGGACTCGGCAGGTAAGCGATTCTGGCGGTGCGGCCTCCGGCGTGGGCCGTGAAGACCTCGCCGGTCCCGAGCTCGGAGGCACGCCAGTTTCCCCCAGGGAGGATCTCCTGTTCTAGAATTCGCACAGCAGGGCGGTTTTTGACGGTGGAAACCGCAAAAACTTCCACGTGCGCCGTGGCCGTGCGCGCACCGAGGCTGGCCGCAAGCGGCCAGAGGGCGCTCGCCGTCGAACCGCGGCCGAGGGGTATCGCGTTCGACAATACCATGATACCAACGGAGGACATAAGCAATGGCAAGGCACGCATTCCGGACCCTCCCGGAAACGAGCCTTGCCACGTTCAGCCAGCGCTATACGGCGGCGGTTCTCTTGGCCTCCTGGGCGAGCTGCAGACGTACGAGCGCGCGCTCAAGCGCGAGCTCCGCACGCGCGAGGTCGAGGTCCGCAGCGCGCTCCCTGAGTCGTTCCTCCGCCCTCTCCTTGGCGCCTTCGGCACGGGTCACATCGATCTCCTCGGGCCGCTCCGCGGTGCGCGCGAGGACGGTGACCTGGTCGCCGCGCACCTCGAGGAAGCCGCCCGTCACCGCGTAGCGATCCCGGCCCCCGGGCGTGCGGACTTCCAGTACGGACGGCCGGATCGGCGTCACAAGCGGGATGTGGTGCGGCAGGATGCCGAGGTCGCCAGCCGCGCCGCGCACGATGACCATTTCGGCGTCCGTGCGCGCGAGTTCCCGCTCCGGTGTCACGACCGAGACGGGGACGGTGCTCGCCATACTAGAGGCTCCTTCCCCGCTCGACAGCCTCGTCGATCGTGCCGACGTAGCGGAAGGCCTGCTCGGGGAGATCGTCGTGCCGTCCCTCGAGGATCTCCTTGAAGCCGCGCACGGTCTCCTTGATCGGCACATACTTGCCGGGCACGTTCGTGAACTGTTCGGCGACGAAGTTCGGCTGCGAAAGGAAGTTCTGGATCTTGCGTGCCCGCGACACCGTCACCTTGTCATCCTCGGAGAGCTCATCCATGCCGAGGATCGCGATGATGTCCTGGAGCTCCTTGTAGCGCTGCAAGACGGCCTGCACGCCGCGCGCCACCTGGTAGTGCTCCTCGCCGACGATGCGCGGGTCCAGGATGCGGGATGTCGACGCGAGCGGGTCCATGGCCGGATAGAGCCCGCGGGCGGCGATCGCGCGGTCCAGGTTGGTCGTCGCGTCGAGGTGGGCGAACGTGGTGGCCGGCGCGGGGTCGGTGTAGTCGTCGGCAGGCACGTAGATCGCCTGGATGGAGGTGACCGAGCCGCGCTTGGTGGACGTGATACGCTCCTGGAGCTGGCCGACGTCGGTCGCGAGTACCGGCTGGTAGCCCACGGCGGACGGCATGCGGCCGAGCAGGGCGGATACCTCGGAGCCGGCCTGGATGAAGCGGAAGATGTTGTCGATGAAGAGCAGCACGTCGCGGTTCTCGACATCGCGGAAGTACTCCGCCATGGTGAGGCCCGACAGACCGACGCGCATGCGGGCCCCTGGCGGCTCGTTCATCTGGCCGTAGACCATGGCGGTCTTCGAGATGACACCGGATTCCTTCATCTCGTTCCAGAGGTCGTTGCCCTCTCGGGTGCGCTCGCCGACGCCGGCGAACACCGAGATGCCGCCATGCTCGGTCGCGATGTTGTGGATGAGCTCCATGATCAGGACCGTCTTGCCCACGCCTGCGCCGCCGAAGAGGCCGATCTTTCCGCCCTTCGGATAGGGCGCGAGCAGGTCGACGACCTTGAGCCCGGTCTCGAGCACCTCGGTCGTGGACGCCTGGTCATCGACGCCAGGGGCATCCCTGTGGATCGGCATGCGCTCCTTCGTCTGCACCGGGCCCAGCTTGTCGACGGGGTCGCCGAGGACGTTGAAGACGCGGCCCAGGGTCTCGGGGCCGACCGGCACGGAGATCGGACCACCGAGGTCCGTCACATCAGCGCCACGCACCAGGCCGTCCGTCGACGACATGGCGATGCAGGAGACGCGGTTGTCGCCTAGGTGGTGGACAACCTCGGCCGTAAGCGAGAGCTTCTGCCCTTCCTTGGGCTCGGCGTCGATGCGCACGGCGTTGTAGAGCTTCGGGAGCTCGCCGGCCGGGAACACGACGTCCACGACCGGACCGATGACCCGAACGACCTTGCCGACTGCCACTTGGCCTTCCCTTCCCTTCGGAGATTACTGAAGCGCGTTCGCGCCGCCGACGATCTCGGCGATCTCGTTCGTGATCGCAGCCTGACGGAGACGGTTCAGAAGCAGAACCAGGTTGTGGATGAGATCCTCGCTGTTGCGGGTGGCGGAGTCCATCGCCGTCATGCGTGCGCCCCACTCCGACGCCTTGGACTCAAGTAGAGCCCTGTAGAGCTGCGCGTACAGATAGTGCGGCACAAGCGCCTCCAGTACGGCCTCGGCATCCGGCTCGTAGATGTACTGCCGGCTGGCGCCGCCGCTCGGACGCTCCACCGGCAGCAGTTGCTGCACGATTGGGCGCTGCGTCATGACGCTGACGAACTGGCCGTAGACCAAGCGAACCTCGTCCACGTCGCCCGAAAGGAACGCCTGGACGATGTCCTCGCCGATGGCTTGGGCCTGGTAGTAGCGCGGGTAGTCGCCGATGCCGATGTACTCCTTCGCGATGGCGTGGCCACGGTGGCGCAGGTAGTCCCTACCCTTGCGGCCCACGGCGAAGAAGACCATCTCGCCGCCCTGGTTGATCTCCTGCTGCACCCGCCGCAGGATGTTCGCGTTGAACGGTCCCGAAAGGCCTCGGTCGCCCGTGAGGACGACATAGCCCACCTTCTGCACGGAGCGCGGCCGGAGAAGCGGCATGCGCGAGGCGCTGGCGTCCTGCGACACCGAACGCAGTGCGTCCTCGATCCGCTCGGCGTAGGGCCTCGCAGCCTGGGCGCTCTCCTGCGCACGGCGCAGCTTCGCCGCCGCGACCATCTTCATCGCCTGGGTGATCTTGCGCGTGTTCTCGACGCTGCGGATGCGGCGTCGGATGTCGCGCAGGCCCTGCGGCATCTCTGCCCCTCCTAGCCCTGGAAGACCTTGCGGAACTCCTCGACGGCGGCCTTGAGTGCCGCCTGCGTCTCGTCCGTCAGGCGCTTCTCGTCGCGAATCGTCTTGAAAAGGCCGCCCTCCGCACGCAGGTGGCTCAGGAGACCCTGTGCGAATGCCGCCACCTTGTCGAGCGTGATGTCGTCGATGTAGCCGTTCGTGCCGGCGTAAAGCAGGGCCACCTGCTCCTCGACGGGATACGGCTTGTACTGGGGTTGCTTGAGCAGTTCGGTCATGTGCTGGCCACGTGAAATCGCCTGCTGCGTCGACTTGTCGAGGTCGGAGCCGAACTGGGCGAATGCCTGCAGCTCACGGAAGCTCGCGAGGTCGAGGCGCAACTGGCCGGTAACCTGCTTCATGGCCTTGATCTGCGCGTCGCCGCCTACGCGGGAGACCGAGATGCCGGCGTTCACCGCGGGGCGGACGCCCGCGAAGAAGAGGTCGCTCTCGAGGTAGATCTGGCCGTCGGTGATCGAGATGACATTGGTCGGGATGTATGCGGACACGTCACCGGCCTGCGTCTCGATGATCGGCAGCGCCGTAAGGCTGCCGCCACCGAGTTCCCCGCTCAGCTTCGCGGCGCGCTCGAGAAGACGCGAGTGCAGGTAGAACACGTCGCCCGGGTAGGCCTCGCGACCAGGCGGGCGCCTGAGCAGCAGCGACATCGCGCGGTACGCGACGGCGTGCTTCGACAGGTCGTCGTAGATGATCAGGGCGTGCTTGCCGCGATACATGAAGTCCTCGCCCATGGCGCAGCCGGCGTAGGGCGCCAGGTACTGCAGCGGGGCGGGCTCGGCCGCCGTCGCGGAAACCACGATCGAGTAATCCATCGCGCCGTACTCTTCAAGGGTGCGCACGACGTTCGCCACCGTCGAAGCCTTCTGGCCGATGGCGACGTAGATGCAGACGACGTCCTCGCCCTTCTGGTTGAGAATCGTGTCCACCGCAACAGCTGTCTTGCCCGTCGAGCGGTCGCCGATGATCAGCTCACGCTGGCCACGGCCGATCGGAATCATCGCGTCGATGGAGAGAAGCCCAGTCTGAAGCGGTTCGTTCACGTGCTGGCGGTCGACGACACCAGGTGCCGGCGACTCTACCGGCCGGAAACGCTGCGCGTTGACCGCGCCCTTGCCGTCGAGCGGGTTGCCGAGCGCGTCGATCACGCGCCCGATCAGCTCATCGCCGACAGGCACCTCCACGATGCGGCCCGTGCGGCGCACCAGCTCGCCTTCGCGCACGAGCGTGTCGTCACCGAGCAGCACGACGCCCACGTTCTCCTCTTCGAGGTTGAGGGCCATGCCGCGCACGCCGCTCTCGAACTCGACAAGCTCACCGGCCATAGCCGTACGCAGGCCGTAGACGCGGCTGATGCCGTCGCCCACATTGAGGACGGTACCGACGTCCTCGACCGTCGCACGCGTCTCGAACCCCTCGATCTCCTGCTTCAGGACCGAGGTGATCTCCTCGGGTCTGAGGTTCACGCCTGTCCCCCCAATTCACTGTCCGCCAGCAGCATCCGTCTGATGCTCGTCAGTCGGGAGCGTACTGTGTCGTCCAGCAGCTGGTCTCCGACGCGCACCCTCACCCCGCCAAGCAGTGCCGGGTCTACGCGCGGCGAGAGCCTCAGCCGCCTCTTGAACCGCTTCTCAAGCGCCGTTTTGAGCCGCTCGAGGTCCTCGTCGCCCAAGGGGACGGTCGTTTCGACAACGGCCTCGGCCTCCCCGCTGCGCTCGTCGGACATCCGGCAATATTCCTCGTAGATCGCCTCGATCTCGGACTCCCGCCTCCGTCCAAGCACTAGGCGAAGAAAACTCTCCAGCACTGGCGGCGCGTCGGGCAGCAGGCGGCGGAGCACGCGCTCCTTGTCAGCCGTCGCAATCCTCGGGTTTGCGATGGCCTGCCGCAAGGAATCGTTCTCTCGGTATGCCGCTATGAGGTCGGCGAAAGACCCGCGCACATCAGCCTCATAACCGCCCTTGGCGCCGATGAGTGCCTGCGCGTAGCGCCGCGCGACCGCCGCGCTGCTCATGATTCAGCTTCCGCCGTGCTCAGGAATTCCTCGACGAGCTTGCGCTGGCGCTCCTGGTCGAGCTCCGCGTCCAGCACCCGCCCTGCGATAATGAGCGAGAGCTCCGCCACTTCCTGGCGGATCTGACGAACAGCTTCGCGCTTCTCGCCCGCGATCTCCTCGCGCGCCATCGCGATCAGCCGCTCCGCCTCACGACGGGCCTCGGCAATCGTCTCCTGCGCCTGCACGTCCGCCGTGCGCTGGGCACGGTCGATCAGCGCGTGCGCATCCTGGCGTGCACTCTGCATCTGCGCCTCGAACTCTTCCTTCAGCTTCTGCGCTTCCTCACGGTCGCGCCGCGCTTCGTCGATGGAGCGCTCGATGCGCTCGCGTCGCTCGCGCAGGATCTTCTCCATCGGCGGGAAGCCGTACTTGTACATGAAGAAGAGGAAGATGAGGAAGGAGAGGATCTCGGCGACGATCGTTCCGGCATTGACCCCTAGCGCCGCCACGTCGAACTCCTTTCAGGATTGGGCGCGAACCGCCTGGGCCCGCGCCTTCTCCGCCGCGAAAGTCCTGATTAAGAGTGTCCCATCAACATGAAGCCGAAAGCCAGCGCGATGATCGGCATGGCCTCAACCAGCGCGAAGTACATCCATGCTGTGCCCTGCAGAAGGCTCTTGGCCTCCGGCTGGCGCGCAACGCCCTCGATAATGCGGCTGAAAAGAAGGCCGTCACCGATACCGGCGCCGATGGCCGCGCCCGCGAACGCGATACCTGCGGCGACCGCCGCGATTGCGGCTGATGTCAGATGCACCTACTCACCTCCCTTCAATGATGTGTTGTCGCTCGACCTAGTGGTGCCCGGCTGGCTTCATGCTCTGGCTGATATAGGCCAAAGTGAGCACCATGAAGATGAACGACTGCATCACAGCGATGAACGTGTTGAAAGCCAACACCCCAAGCTGGAGCAGAACCGACAAGATGAATGCCACACCGAACCAGAGGGAGATGCCGACCGGCACGATGCTTGTCGCCAGACCCATGAGCATGTCGCCAGCGAAGATGTTGCCGAAAAGTCGCAAGGCCAGCGTGGCGGGGTTCGTGAACTGCTCGAGGACGAAGAGCGGCGTCAGGCCCCAGGGGCTTGACATGCTCCTAAGGTGCCCGCCGAACTTGCGGTAGTGCACACCGTAGAAGTGAATCAGAACAAAGACGATAAGGGCGAGCCCGATCGGGGTGTTGATGTCGGCGGCCGGGGCATGGAAGAACGGGATCGGCAGAAGGCTGAAGATGTTGACCACGAGCAGAAACATCAGCTCCGCCACCAGAAGCCGGAAGATGCGATTGCCCTGCTCGTCGTTCAAATCGTCGCGAACATAGTTGTTAACAAAGTCGAATGCGAGTTCCACGAAATTCTGAAGGCCACGTGGCTTCTCGACGCTCGCCTTGCGTCCCGCCAGGCGGAACATCAGGAATACCACCAACATAGCGGCCCATGTGAACACCATAGTGTCCGCGTTCACAATGTAGCCGAAGATATGCCACTGCCACTGCGCCTCCATGCGTCACCTCTGCTCCTTTACTGCCAGGATGAGTACGACAGCTTCCTCCAATAAGAAACCGCCGAGGAACGCGATATCCCCCGACGTACCCACGAGGCGCCGCAGGATCAGCAGCACCAGGACCAGGACAGCCGCCCGGGCGAAGAAGTTGACCTGCAGCCCCACCGCGGCTCTCACGAAGTTGGCCTGAACGATCGTGCCGCTGCGCAGCCACAGCATCATGAGGTTCACAAAGCCAGTCGCAGCACCGGCCATGATGCCGATGCTCACAGGATTGGCCGGCATCAGCGCCCAGAATATGAACGCCAGCGCAACGACGAGCAACCCGAAACTGACTGCGGTCCGACGCATGCACTACCCCTTCGATGGTGGATGCGCGGGCCACCGGAGACCGCGCCAGTCGACGTTAGACCGCCCAATCGAGAGCTTTTTGGCGCTCGGCGTATCTCCGCTCCACTGGTGGCCGCTATTCGCGGGAAACGCGCCAATTCGGCGCGTTTTCACATGCGAAGCGTATCTCCTCCCATAGTATAAGAGATGCGGTGCCATGTGACAAGCAAACGCTTAGGCAGATCGGCCTTGTGGCGCTACCTGCGGCCGTAGGCAATAGGCCGACCGGTGTGGCCTATAGGAACTCGTCGGGCGGCTCGGCACGGTCGCCGAACCAGTGCAGGACGGCTTGCCAGATGCGGTCGGACGCCCGGCCGTCACCGAATGGGTTCCTCGCCCTGGCCATCGCCTGCCACGCCTCAATATTGTCGAAAAGCTCGAGCGAGGCCGCCAAAACGTACTCCTCGTCGTACCCCACCATGCGGACGACCCCTGCGTCGATGGCTTCCGGACGCTCGGACGTGTCGCGTAGCAGCAGAAGAGGCACCCCGAGCGCCGGGCACTCCTCTTGCAGGCCACCGCTGTCCGTCATGACCAGTTTGGCCTTCGCCACGAGTTGCATGAACTCTGGGTAATCGAGCGGCTCGAGAAGGTGGATGCGGGGGTGTCCCGACAGGATGTCCTGCACCGGATCCTGCACTGCAGGGTTCGGGTGGACGCTGAAGGCCACCTGTACGTCGCGCTGGTCGGCGAATCGGCGGATGGCCCGAAAGATCGCCCGATGGCGTTCGCCGATGTTTTCGCGCCTATGCGCCTCCACCACCACGAGGAAGGGCGCATCGGCGAGTTCACGCAGTTCTGGCCTGGACCAGGGACGCTGGTGGCCTGTCATGAGCTGCACGGCGTCGATGACGGTGTTGCCGGTCACGAAAATGTCGCCAGGGCAGGACTCGCGCCTGAGAGACGCGCTGGCCACCTGGGTCGGCGCGAAGAGGAGGTCCGAAAGGCGGTCGGCCAGTTGCCGGTTCATCTCTTCGGGCCACGGGCTGTACTTCTGCCCGGACCTCAGGCCCGCCTCGACATGGCCGACCGGAATCTGCTGATAATAGGCGGCCAATGCCGCATAGAGCGTGGTGGACGTGTCGCCGTGCACCAGGACGAGCTCCGGCTTCGCCTGCTTCAGCACCTGCTCCATGCCAGTGAGCACGCCCGTCGCGATGGAGGTGAGGCTCTGGCTCTCCTGCATGATGTCGAGGTCGTAGTCCGCCGTCACGCTGAAATCGCGCAGCACCTTGTCGAGCAACTCGCGGTGCTGCGCCGTAACGGCAACCTGGCAGGCAACTCCATGGCGTTGCGCGCTGTTCACCACGGGGGCCATCTTGATCGCCTCGGGTCGGGTGCCAAAGACGGCGAGAACCTTTCGGCTCAACGCGCCACCCCACGATCGTGGGGCTGCGGCAGGGGTGGTGCCTTCGTCGGCAACTCAAGCAGGCCGGAGCGCATGCCGATGATGAGCAGGCCGACCAGAAGCAGGGCCACGATGGCGAAACCCAGGCCGCGCGGCAGCAGCACGACCAGTACCGCGCCGAGGCCGCAGGCGACGGCCACCGTGTAGAGGAGCAGCACGGCCCGGCGCTGTGAAAGGCCGCGGTCGATCAGCCTGTGATGCAGATGGCCGCTATCCGCCTGGCCGATGGGCTGGTGGCTGCGAATGCGCCGGACGATCGCGAATGCGGTGTCGAAGAACGGCAGGCCGAGCGCCAGAACGGGGACGCCGATGGCAAGCGCCGCCGCCTGCTTGTCGGTGCCCAGCACAGCCAGCGCCGCCAGTACGTAGCCAAGGTACATGGCTCCGGTGTCGCCGAGGAAAATGTTCGCCGGAGCGAAGTTGTCCCGCAGGAAACCGATCGTCGCGCCGGCGATCGCGGCGCTCAGAACGGCGCTCTCGATGTCGCCGCGATGCAGCGAGACGACGAGCATCGCCAGCGATGCGATCGCCGTGATGCCAGACGCGAGCCCGTCCAGTCCGTCGGCCAAGTTGACCATGTTCTCAACCGCCACCACCCATACGACCGTCAGCACGTAGCCGATCGCGCCTGTATAGAGGATGCCCCCAAAGGGGTTGGTCACCCAGCCGATGCGCGAGCCGAAAACCGCCAGGACGATGCCGGACACGATCTGGCCCAGAAGCTTCTGCCAAGGTCTCAAGCTCCAGATGTCGTCGACCACGCCGACGAGCGCTATGACAATTCCACCCGCCAGCAGGCCCGTCACTCCTGGCGAATGCCAGGACATCGCGGCCGCGGCGATCGTGAATCCACCTATGATGGCAAGACCGCCCATGTGCGGCATCGGGCGCCGGTGCATCGAGCGGTCGTTGGGCGGCTTCAGCAGCCCGAGCCGCACCACCCAACGCCGCACAAGCGGCGTCAGGGCAAGCACGATCGCTCCGGCGAGCAATGCCGCGAACAACTCGCGCATTTCAATTGCTCCTCATGCAGCACATGATTCGATTCTACTAACAATCCTAATACCGCGACAGGGCAGCGTCAAATGGATGTATCTGAGCATGTGCTTCTTTTCTTAGTATCTACTTATACAAGTCACACGCTTTTCAAATATCCGCGACGGATTAGCTTCTCGATATGCGCTTCGAGAATCTCACCGATCTGAACGTCATATGATTCTTCCAGGACGAACATCATGGTGACAGCCGTCTGGGCAACGTCGAGCAATTCCTCCGCCACACGACGAATGGCATCCTCTTCGCCAGTCACCACCCGCTCGCCCGAAAGCCCGCGCACCTTGCCAATGGCGGCACCGAGTTCCCCGGCCTCCTCCATCAATTTCAGCGCCGTCGACTCAAGAGTGGGGCTCAGACCGTCGAGCCTCGGCAGATGGATCTCCTTCGTCTGCGCCAACTCGCACATCGACCTCCTGATGCGGCCGAAAACCTTCGGGGGCTTCGCCACGCTCGCAGGAGATTCCCGCCTGCAGGCGCAAGGCGCGCGCCAGCGTGTCCTCGTAGGGGTCCAGGTACACGATCCGTCGGACGCGGGCGTTCAGCAACATCTTCGTGCATTGCAGGCACGGTTCCGAGGTGACGTAGATGGTGGCACCCTCCGTGGAGACACCATGCGCCGCCGCCTGGAGGAGCGCGTTCTGTTCGGCGTGCAGGGTGCGTACGCAATGTCCGTCCACGATCAGGCAGCCGACGTCGGTGCAGTGCGGCAGGCCCTCGGGTGCGCCGTTGTATCCCGTCGTCAGGATGCGGCGATCCCGGACGAGCACCGCTCCGACGGCACGCCTGAGGCACGTCGAGCGGCCGCTTACGGTGGCCGCGATCTGCAGGAAGTAGGCGTCCCACGTCGGACGCGGCCGCGTCACCTCGGCCGCTCCGCAGGGTACTGGGCCCGCGCACCGCCGATGAGCGGCGGCCGCGTGTGCGCGCCGACAACGTGCGCCTGCCCGATCGACTTGACGCCGAGGCGCACCGGCACCGCAACAGGGCGGAGGTGCATGCCGATCAGCGTATCACCGATGTCGAGGCCGGCTCCCGCCTGCAGGCTCGCTACGAGGCACGCCTCCTCGCCAAGGCGCCCGTAGTAGGCAGCCGCCAGGGCTCCGCCGGCGCCGGGTACGGGCCTCGCCGTGACTTCCTGCAGCCCGCGGGCTAAGGCGACCGAACGCGGCAGCACCACGGCGCGGTTGAGATGCTCGCAGCACTGCACGGCAAGCACCGCGTCCGTTTCATCCATCGCGGCGAGAAGCCCGTCCACCAGAGCCTCCCCGACCGCGAGCGCAGGCCGCGTGCCGATCTGCTCGCCCTGCACTTCGCTGGTGGACCCGCCGACGACCACCGTGTCCCGCGGCTGGAGCCGGCTAGTGGCCAAGAGCTCCGCCATGGCCTGGCGGGCCGCCTCCCGATACGCGTCCATGGCGCACCTCCTGCAGCTCATCCAGACCCTCGGTTCCATATTGGACCATGTCGCGCGCTGCGCAACGCAATAGGGATGAGAAACTTGCGAGAATATGCGGTACCGGTACACGAGGAGCCGGGAACCTCAACTCTCGGCCTCGATCGCCCTGATCTTGTCGACGCGCCTCGCGTGGCGGCCGCCGTCGAAAGACTGCCGCAAGAAGCGCAACGTCGCCTCCCGGGCCACTTCCGGGCCCGTGAGGCGGGCGCCTAGACATAGCACGTTGGCGTCGTTGTGACGGCGGGCGAGTTCCGCGCCAAGTCCCTCCGCCGCGAGTGCTGCGCGAACGCCCGGCACCTTGTTGGCGCTGATCGACATGCCGATGCCCGTGCCGCAGATCAGCACGCCGGCGCCCACGTCGCCACCGGCCACCGCACGGCCAACGGCCAGTGCGAAGTCGGGATAGTCGCAACTCTCCACGCTGTCGGTGCCGAAATCCAACGTGGGCACGCCCTCGTGACGCAATGCCGCGGTAAGCTCGCGCTTGAGCGAGAATCCGGCGTGATCCGAACCGAACCCCACTGTCTGCAGGTATAGCCAGCCGTGCCGCACTTTCGCGCGGCGAAGCAGGCTCGCGATGCGGTCCGCCGTCTCGCGGTAGCGCCCGTCACCTTGGCCGATCGGATCCTCGATTTCCTCCGCGGGCTCCCCCGCGTAGGCGCCAAGGCTGAATACCCTGCCTTCGGCGTCGGGGAATCGTCTGCGCACCTCGTCCTGGTGCGCACGCGTCATCGTCAGGCAGACCGCCCCGGCCAGCAGCTGCGCGCGCAGGGTCTGCGCCCGGTGGTCTTCGAGGGACAGTCCACGCTCCCGCGCGACGCTGCGGGCGGCCTCGGCGGCCGGGCCGCCGTCGTAGGCGGCGAGTCCCGCCGACTGCACGTCGGCGTCAGGCTCCTCCGCGCGCAGGATGGCCGCCGCCAGGGGACTGCGGCAGGTGTTGCCGCTGCACACGAACACAACGCGCTTCATGTTTCCTCCCCCACGCTTGAAGGCTCCGTTGTCACATTTGCTCCGGCTGCCCTGAGAAGCCTGTCCCGTACCCCGGCCGCCTCGGGAGACGCAGGAGGCCAGGCCGCGATTACGGGCGCCTGCAGGCGCTCCGCATCGCGCAGTGTTTCATAGAGTCTTCTCTGCAGATCTGCAAGGTCCCTCGCAAGAAGACCGGTCGCCCCCTCAGGTGCCGCAGCCGCAAGGCCAATGTACACCGCGGCGGGTTCGGCCAGAAGGGCCGCGGCCAGTGCTCGCCGGAGCCAGTCGCCACCGCCGGCGAAGAGATGCACGGGAACGCTGGGCGCGTAGTGCCTGTAACGCGTGCCGGGCGAGCGCCTCGAGCCCGAGGCGTGCCCCACCTCCGTGGCCAGGACGCGCTCGATCTGCCTTTGGTCGATATCCCCCGGTCGCAGGATCATGGGCGTCGGTCCCGTCAGGTCAACCACGGTCGACTCGATGCCCACCGTCGCCGCTGGCCCGTCGAGCACGGCCTCGATCCTGCCTCCCACTTCGCTCATCGCCGCCGCGGCCGTGGTCGGGCTCGGCCTGCCCGATCGGTTGGCGGATGGCGCCGAGACTGGCCGGCCTGCCGCCTGGAGCAGACGCAGCGCGGTCGGCTCGGCGGGCATGCGCAAAGCGACGGTCGCCCCAGGAAGCAGACCGCGCGACGGCAGCACGAACGTCAGGGGACCGGGCCAGAATCTGTCCGCGAGACGCCAGGCGCGCTCATCCGGCTCGGCCCAGCGACCGATCTCCTCGATCCCTGCGACGTGCACGATGAGCGGGTTGTCGGAGGGTCTTGACTTGGCGGCATAGATCCTCGCGACAGCGCTCGCGTCCAGCGCGTTCGCGCCGAGCCCGTAGACCGTCTCCGTGGGAAACGCGACCAGGGCGCCGGCGCGCAGGAGCGCAGCCGCCCTCGCGATGCCCGAGGCGTCGGGCCTGATCAGTTCCGTACGCATGTCCATCGCCCCCCGACGACGCGCTCGATGCCGGCGAGGTCCTCCTGACAGACCATGTCCTGAAACCCCCTGCGGGCGAGAAGACCTGCGACGTCGCCGCTCTGGCCGGCCCCCACCTCAAGCAGAAGCCAGCCGCCCGGAGCCAGGTGATCGGGCGCTTGCCGCACGAGACGGCGTATCGCCCTGAGGCCGTCCGCCCCGCTCACGAGCGCCATGCGGGGTTCGCGCCGCACATCGGCGGGCAGGTCCGCGTATTCGTCGCTGCGCACGTAGGGCGGGTTGGCCACGATGACGTCCTGGCGATCGGCGAGCGGCGCACACAGGTCGCCCTGCAGCACCTCCGCGTAGCCAGCGAGGTTTTGCCGGGCGTAGCGCAGCGCGAGCTTCGACCGCTCGACCCCCACAAGCTTGAGGTCCGGACGCTCGACGGCGACAGCCGCCAGAATCGCTCCGCTCCCCGTGCCGATGTCCGCCAGCCTGCCGCCCAGCGGCGCGCGCGCGCAGGCCGCCTCGACAAGCGTCTCCGTCTCCGGGCGAGGCACGAGGACGCCCGGCCCGACCGCCAAGGGCAGTGACCAGAACCACGCCGTGCCCGTTAGGTACTGGAGCGGCCAGCCAGTCTGGCGCTTGCGGATCTGGCTTCGGACCCGCCGCAGCGCCGCCGCTGGCACCTCCGCGTCGAGTTCCGTATAGATCGCGACCTGGTCCAAGTCAAGGGCGTGCGCGAGCAGGATCAAAATCTCGCGTGCCGGCAGCTCGCCATAGGCAAGGAGGTCGCGTCGCGTCATAGCAGTCCTTTGCGCAGGGCTTCGATCAGCTCATCGAGGTCGCCGTCGAGGATCTCCGGCAAGCGGTGCGTCGTGAAGCCGATGCGATGGTCCGTTACCCGTCCCTGGGGAAAGTTGTAGGTGCGAACACGCTCGGACCGGTCGCCCGTGCCGACCTGGCTGCGGCGCGCCATGGCCATCTCCTCGTGCGCCTCGCTCTCGAGGCGCTCCATCAGGCGTGCGCGCAGGACGCGCATGGCCTTGTCGCGATTCTTGTGCTGGCTTTTCTCGTCCTGGCAAGTCACGACAATGCCCGTGGGCAGATGCGTGATGCGCACCGCGGACTCCGTCTTGTTGACGTGCTGGCCGCCCGCGCCTCCTGAACGGTACGTGTCGATGCGCAGGTCGTCGGGGTCGATCTGCAGTTCGACCTCAGCCGCCTCCGGCAGGACAGCCACCGTGGCGGTGGACGTGTGGATGCGCCCCTGGGCCTCTGTCTCCGGCACGCGCTGAACGCGGTGCACGCCGCTCTCGAAGCGCAACCGGGAATAGGCGCCCCTGCCCTTGACCGCGAAGATCACTTCGCGGAAGCCGCCGATCTCGGTTTCGGAGGCGTCCATCATCTCGACCTGCCAGCCGTGCCGCTCGGCGTAGCGCGCGTACATGCGCATCAAGTCTCCGGCAAACAGCGCCGCTTCGTCGCCGCCTGTGCCGCCGCGCACTTCAACGATGACATCCTTCTGGTCACGTGGATCCTTCGGCGTGAGAAGGTCCTTCAGTCGGGCCGAGAGTTCCTCGTGCCTCTGCTCGAGCTGCTGCAGTTCGTCCTGCGCCAGTTCGCGCAGTTCAACCTCGTCCGCCTCCTGCAGAAGCAGGCGCGCCTCGGCCATCTCGCGTTCGGTCGCCTCGATGGCCCGCGCGCAGAGCACGAGGTCCTCCACGTCGCCCTGTCTGCGGCGCAGGTCGGCGGCGCGGGCAGGATCACGCCAACTGTCGGGGTCGGCGAGTTCCCTCTGCAGCTCGTCGTAGGTTCGGATTGCGGCGTCGAGTCTCTCGTCCACCTGGCTCCCTCCGGATCATCGGCTTGGCTTTTGACAAATTCGCCGATCGCGCCGCGGTCCACGCTGCGTCCGCCGGGCGGGCCCGTCAGCGGGAAGAGCCGCGCCTCACAATTGCGACAAGGTCGGGCCGCGGCCGCCAGCGGCGGCCTGCAGCCGGCGAAGACCGGGTTTACGAAATACACTTCGTACCCCTTCGGATAAGTGGGCCCGCCACAGCGTCGGTCCGCCGACCATAGGGCCGGCCTCTTCCACAGTCCGACGTCCCTCGCGGCTGCAGGCGGTGAATCGGGCAGGATAACCGCCGCCCAACCAGGAGAAGAGAAGGGAGGCGGTAGACCGCCTCCCTCTAAAGACCGTAGCGTCTCTTGAAGCGTTCGACGCGGCCACCGGTGTCCACGATGCGCTGCTGTCCGCCAGTGAACAGCGGGTGGCAAGCGGAGCAGATCTCGACGCGCAAGTTCTGCTTCGTGGAGCCGACGTGGTAGACGGCACCACAGGAACAGGTGATGGTCGTCTGCTCGTACTTCGGATGGATGCCCTGCTTCATGACCCTTCACCACCTTTGATGCCCGGCCAGCGCAATTTGCGCCGGGTGAACACGAAGAAAACTGCACCCTTTTTGGGGCGCTACCCATGTACAATACCACCGCCAGTTTTGGCCGGTCAAGCAAGCGTCATGCGGCAAGCTTGATGATGAGCAGGACGAGACCCGTGGCCGCCAGCACAGCGCCGGCGAAGCGCTCGGCCCACTGTTCCAACCAGCGTCCGAGGCCCCGCCCGAACTGCACGCCGACCCATGTCATGACGAATGCCGAGACGCCCAGCGCGATGATCGTGAGCAGCGTGGGAAAGCCCGCGAGTGCGAGCGAGAAGCCTACGGCGAGCGAATCGAGGCTGACGCCGCTCGCCGAGAGGAGCAGTCCGAGTCCGCGGCCGAGATGCATCTTCTCCCTGCCGGGACGGAACGCCATGACCAGGGTGATGACGCCAACCACGAACAGAAGCCCGAAGCCAAGGTAGCCAGCCATGTCGCCCAGCTTCGGCCCGACCAGCCGGCCGATGTACAGGCCGAGCGCCGGCAGCACCGTCTGGAACAGGCCAAAGACCAACGCGACAAGGAGGGCCCGCCGGTGGCTGACGCCCTGTACGCCGATACCGACTGCCACGGACAGGTTGTCGAGCCCGAGCGAAAGGGCGAGAAGCCAAACTTGCCAGTAAATGCTCAGGCCCCCCGGTTCATCATTCCGCCGGAACGAAGCGGCGAACACGCCGCACCACGCCGCCTGCGACCACAAGCGAATGGATGTAGCTGCCGTGAAGGGCCGCGCAAGGCGCCGGCCCAGCCACCGAGTCCGTGACGGACGTGGCGGCGAACACGAGATCGTCGGAGCGCACCACTTCCTGGAGCAGCATGAGCCGGCCGGCCTCCGCACCGAGCATCTCGACCATGCGCCGACGCTCGTCCTCGCCCTCCGGCGAAAGCCGGCACCAGAACTCGCCCCCGAGGCATCGGACAGCGGCGGCGGCAATGACGCCCTCCGGCGCGCCGCCCGTGCCGACCACGAGGTCGAGGTCGCCATCGGGCAGGCAGGTGGCGACCGCCGGCCCGACGTCGCCTGCCGGCAGCAGCCGCACCTTGGCCCCTGCCTTGCGCAGTTCCGCGAGGATCTCCTTGTGCCGTGGGCGATCCAGCAACGCGACCCGCAGTTCGGCGGGGGCCTTGCCGAGTGTCCGCGCCAGGAGCCGCAAGTTTTCGGAGAGCGGCGCCTGCGGATCCAGTCTGCCCCGAGCCGCAGGCCCCGCACAAAACTTTTCCATGTACATGTCCGGGGCGTGCAGCAGTGCATCGCGAGGACCAGCCGCGAGAACGGTCATGGCTCCCGGCTGGCTCTCCGCCGTGAGCGTGGTGCCCTCGAGCGGATCGACGGCGATATCGCATTCCGGCCCCCCGCCACCCATCTCTTCGCCGATGTAGAGCATCGGCGCCTCGTCCATCTCGCCCTCGCCGATCGCGACGCGCGCCTTGAGCGCGGCTCGCGCAAACGCACGGTGCATGCCGTCGACGGCGGCCTGGTCGGCCGCTGTCTTGTCTCCCAGGCCGCAGAGCGGCAAGGCCGCAATTGCCGCTTCCTCGGTGACCTCAAGAAGCTGTGCCCAGTAACCCTGCAGCACGGCGATCCCCCCAGTGCTACTTAGAATGCCTGAAGCTCTGCTGTACACGCGCGACCGTCACGCCCACGGCTCCGAGAGCCAAGGCGAAGAGGGCGGTCGCGAAGCCTGTCTCGATGATCAGGACCACGCTGCCGAGCACGTTCGCCTGCGGTGCCAGAAAGAGGGTGAAAGAACCCAGGATCCCGGCGACGATGCCGGCCAGCATGGCCGTCAGGGTTGCCTGCACGAAGCTTCCCGATGCCCTGAACGCGGTGTATCCGACGTAACCGAACACGGCAAGGGTGAGCAGCGAGACCCATGTCGGTGCCTCAGGCAGGCCGCCGCGGGCGGCCAGGTAGCCCAGCCATTCGATGATGGTGAGGAGAATCCCCCATAGCATGCCGAGCTTCCAGCTCATCCGTCGCGCCGCGCCACCATGAGCGCCGCGGCTAACCCTCCTTAGGTCGCCTGCCTACTCCATCCATGCTAGCCGAGGAGACGACACCCCACAACCACGCGCGAAAGCACTGTCGAATTTTGCGGCTCGCGATGCCGGCGCGCGCGCGGAAAGAGTGCAGACGGAGCCAATGTGCCGCGTGTAGCCGGATGCGACCCACGGTATAATGTAGCGTGATGCAAGCGCTACTGCGGCAAAAGCCGCGAAGGCGGGACTTATGAGCCGACGCGCACAGAGCATCGGCAGCGCGGCGGCAATCGTCGGGGCCGCCATGGTGCTGTCGCGCATTCTCGGCTTTATGCGCAACACGGCCATCGCCGCCCTCTTCGGCCAGGGCTTCGCGACCGACGCGTTCACCGCGGCCTATCTCGTCCCCGACACCATCTACATGATCCTGATCGGCGGGGGCATATCATCGGCGTTCATCCCCGTCCTCACCCGCTACCTCGCCGACGAGCGCGAAGACGAGGTGTGGCGGGTGATGTCCATCTCGGTCAACATCGTGGCGGTGGGCCTGGCCGCCGTCCTGGGCCTCGGTATGCTGCTCGCGCCTTGGTACCTGCACCTCCTCCTGCCCGGCTTCGGCACGGCCAAGCTTGCGCTGACGGTGGAACTGACGCGGATCACGCTCGGCAGCATCTTCTTCCACGGATTGAACGGCGTCTTGATCGGTACGGAGTACGCCTACTCGAGTTTCACCGGCACGGCGCTCGGCCCGCTCGTCTACAACGTGGCGATCATTCTGGTCGGCATCGCCCTGGCGCGGCCGTTCGGCATCGCTGCGTTCGCCTGGTCGACGCTGATCGGCGCCTTCCTTAATTTCGCGGTCCAGCTCTGGGGCGTCATACGCCTGCGTCCGCGCTACTACCTGTCCCTTGACATGCACCACCCAGGGATCCGGCGCATCTTCAGCCTGATGGTGCCCGTCGCCTTCGGCATGTCGCTGGCCCAGATCAACCTCCTCGTCAACCAGTCGTACCTGGCCTCGACACTGCCGCAGGGCAGCGTCAACGCGCTGACTCTGGCTTCCCGCGTCGAGCTGGTTCCCGTGATGTTCGCCATTTCAGTCGGCATCACGCTCCTGCCGAACCTCAGCCGTCAGGCTGCGCAGCGCGATATGCAGGGCTTTCGGCGCTCTTTCTCCGACGCGATGCGCGCCGTTCTCTTCGTCACCATCCCTGCCTCGCTCGGGCTCCTGCTCCTCGCAGAGCCCGTCGTGGAGGTGCTGTTCCAGCACGGCGCATTTGGTGGCCAGGCTACCCTCGTGACGTCGAGCGCGCTCGTCTACTACAGCATCGGCATCACCGGCTACGCCGCCTACGAAATCATCGCCCGCGGCTTCTACGCCCTGGGCGATACGCGCACCCCCGTGCTGATCGGTGTGATCACGCTGGTCGTCAGCATCATCCTGAACTTCCTGCTCGTGCACCTGTTCTCTGGCCCCCACGGCAGCGGCGGCGAGCGGGGTCTGGCACTGGCCTACTCCCTGACGGGGCTGCTCAATGCCTGGCTTCTCCTGAGCGCCTTCAGGCGCCGGGCCGGTCCGTTGCAGGGTCGGCGAACCGCCCGCACAGCCGTGCGAGCCGTACTGGCCGGCCTCGGCATGCTCGCCGTCGTGTGGCTCGGCGAACACCTGACGCCGCATCTCGTCTTCGGCCCCTCCATCGTGCGCGACCTTATCGAATTGCTCTGGCCGATGGCGCTCGGCATGGTGGCCTACTTCGCCATTGCCCGCATGCTGGGCGCGGAAGAGGTGGGTTGGATCCTCGGTATAGCGATGCGTCGGCTACGCCGGGCCTGATTGGGCTGGCCTTCGCAAGGCTATTCGCTGCGCAGGGCTTCCGCTGGCATGAGGCGTGACGCCCTTAGCGCAGGCAGGGCCCCGAACAGGGCCCCGACCGCGATCGAGAAGCCGAGCGCCACGGCGACGGCCCCCGGTGTCAGGCCCGAGGGCAGCCCTGCCATGCGGGCGATGATCCTGCCCACGATGGCGGACAGGGCGACGCCGACCGCGCCCCCCAGCACCGCGAGCAGCACAGACTCCACGAGGAACTGCCACAGGATATCGCCGTCGCGCGCGCCGAGCGCCTTGCGGATGCCGATCTCCCTGAACCGTTCCGTCACGGTGACCAGCATGATGTTCATGATGCCGATGCCGCCCACGAGCAGGGAGATCGCGGCGATCCCGCCCAGAAACGCCGTGATCACCGCCAGGGTGCGGTTGATGGACGAGAGCAGTTGGCTGTTCTTCGTCACCTGGAAGTCGCGCAGCGCGTGCCGGCGATCGAGAACGCGCAGCACGGCCGCGGCGGCCTTGTCCACCTGGCCTGTCCCCCTTGCCTCGACGAGGATCTGCGACACCTTGTCGAGCCCGGCCAGCGCGAGACCCTGCCGTACTGGGATGAAGACCGCCTGATTGGCCTGCAGGCTGAGCATGCCCTTGCCACGCCGGAGCACGCCGGTGACGGGGAACTCGCCGCCGCCCACCCGTACCTTTTGGCCCAGGGCTGCGGCACGGCCGAAGAGACTCCTTGCGGCACCACTGCCCAGCACCGCACCGTGTACGGAAAAGTGACCGTGGGTGAAGTTGAGTTGCTCCAGCGGGAAGTAGCTGCCCGTCGTGGCGATGACGGTCACCGCGGCCGGCGCACCACGGCCCGCCGCCACAGGCAACGGCAGCTGGCTGACGGGTGCCACACGGCGGATGCCGGCACCGCGCACCGCCGCGATCGCCTGGCTGTCGGCCACGGTGAGGGTGCTGGGCAGACCGCCGGTGGCGAACGGCGGCCCGCCGCCCCGGGCGAACTCACGCGGCCCGCCCCGCGCGCCCGTGCCCGGCGTGGCGGGCGACACCGTGAAGACGCTCGCCCCTACTTGCCGGAACTGATGGCTGACATAGTCCCGCACGGCCGTGCCCAAAGAGACCAGCGTCACCACAGCAAAGACGCCGATGACGACCCCGAGCGCCGTCAGGGCGCTGCGCGTACGGTGGCTCCAGATTGCGTCCAAGGCGATGGCGAAGGCGTTCACGGTGTCGGCTCCCCGCAGGCGCGCGTCGCCAGCAGCCGGTCCTCCACCGGTCGGTCGGACACCACGCGGCCGTCCTCGATTTCGATGAGGCGCTGCGCGTGGCGCGCCACGAAGGGGTCGTGGGTGACCACAGCGACCGTCAGGCCGAGCGCTTGGTTGAGCTCCTGGAAGATCCCGAGGACTTCGCGCCCCGCGCTTCTGTCAAGGGCCCCCGTCGGCTCGTCCGCGAGCAGCAGATCCGGTCCCGGCGCAACGGCACGGGCGATGGCGACGCGCTGCGCCTGACCGCCCGAAACCTGGTTCGGCATGCGTCGCTCGATCTGCTCGAGGCCGACCCTGGCCAAGCTTTCGCTCACCCGCTTGCGCCGCTCGGGTGCGGGCATGCGCGCATAGAGCATCGGCAGCTCGACATTCTTGGCGAGGGTGAGCCGCGGGATGAGGTGAATGCCCTGGAACACGAACGCGATGCGCCGTCCTCTGAGCTCCGCGGCCTCGTGCGAGCCGATCCTGCTCACATCTCTGCCGCCAAGGCGATAGCTGCCCGCGGACGGGCGGTCGAGCAGGCCGAGGATGTGCATCAACGTGGATTTGCCGCTGCCCGACGGTCCCATAAGCGCTATCATCTCGCCACGCTGCACATCAAGGTCCACGCCGCGCAGCGCCTGAACGGCGGCCTCTCCCTGCCCGTAACGACGTTCAAGCTTCCGCACCTCGATCAGCGGCGAAGCCCCGTGCTCAGGCGTCTGCACGCACGCACCTCCCAGCCTCCCGGCACGCCCCACATTGGCAATGTCGGCGTGAGGGCCGCGTCTTTGCCACCCACGCCTCGGCTTAGGCTTCCCCGGCAGGCAACTGAAAGTTACGGGAGTTGGCGGCGCCGGCATGGGCGACCGACAGGTCGCTGAAGTGCCACGGCCGGGCGTGACATCGGCTGGCAGCGTGCCGCGCGCCAGGCAGACGGCTCCGCGCTTGCAGGCTTCGTTGCCAGTCGCTATGCTCATGCAGGAGAACAGAAGGAGCGATGGACATGTCCGAAGCGAGGACCTTGCCGTATCCTCCGGACGTCGTCGAGATGGTCAGGAATCTCCAGCGGGAGAAGGAAGTCCTGCTCGAGCGGGCTGCGGAAAAGCCGTACAAGCAGCGCAACCACATCATGCGGCGCGTGATCGCGATCGACGACGAACTGGCACGTCTGTACACGCCGAACCTCTGACAGCGGGATCGTTTGCAAAATTTGTCGCGAAGGCGCCCTTTGTCCGGGCGCCTTCGCCGTGTACCGTGACCATTCTACTATGTTCCTCATAGCGCGGGGTCTATAATGGTGGCACCTCGCCGTCCAGGTGAACATCAAGGGGGCAGAATGCTTGGTCCAGCATGAAAAGGCCACGACAAGGAGCCAGCTGCAGCTGCCTAGGGGCACGCGGGCGCCCGCGTTCGCGAGCGTTTCCGACGAGGAATGGCAGGACTGGCGCTGGCAGCTCAAGCACCGGCTCAACAGCGTAGACGAACTCGCCGAGGTCATCCGACTTACGCCGGAGGAAGAGGAAGGCATCCGCGCGAGCGGCATCCTCCGCGTGGACATCACGCCGTACTTCGCTTCGCTGATCGATCCGGACGACCCCACCTGCCCGATCCGGCGCCAGGTGGTGCCGACCGGCCAGGAACTCGTGCCGTTCACGGCCGAGATGCGCGACTCGCTGGCGGAAGACCTGCACAGTCCCGTGCCGGGACTTGTCCACCGCTACCCCGACCGCGTACTCCTGCTGATCACGACGCAATGCGCAAGCTACTGCCGCTACTGCACACGCTCACGCATCGTCGGCGACCCGCACGCCAACTTCAGCCCGGCTGAGTTCGAGGCGCAACTCGACTATTTGCGCCGCACGCCGCAGGTGCGGGACGTTCTGCTGTCGGGTGGAGATCCACTGGTGCTGAACCCCAAGGTGCTCGAGCATGTTCTGCGCTCCCTCAGAGAGATCCCGCATATCGAGATCATCCGCATCGGCTCGCGCGTGCCGATCTTCCTGCCACAGCGCATCACGCCCGAACTCGTCGAGTTGCTCGCGCAGTTCCACCCCCTCTGGATGAACATCCACGTCAACCATCCGAAGGAGATCACGCCCGAGGTGGAGGACGCCCTCGATCGCCTGTCCCGCGCGGGCATCCCGCTCGGCTCGCAATCGGTGCTGCTGGCCGGCATCAACGACCACCCCGCCATCATGCACAAGCTGATGCGTGAGCTGACGCGCTGCCGCGTGCGGCCGTACTATATCTATCAGTGCGACGAAGTGCACGGAGCCGGCCATTTCCGCACGACGGTCGCCAAAGGCGTCGAGATCATGGAGGCGCTGCGTGGCCATCTTTCCGGATACGCTGTACCCACCTATGTCGTCGACCTTCCCGGGGGGGGCGGCAAGGTGCCGGTCGGGCCCACCTACCTGCTGGCGCAGGGCTCTGGCAGGGTCGTGCTGCGCAACTTCGAAGGCTACATCGGCACCTATACGGAGCCCGAGGACTACCGCGGTCCCGACATGGCCATACCTCAAGAATGGGTCTGGCCTGAGCCCGGGCAGCGCGGCGTCGCGGGCCTTCTGGCGGGCGAGGAGCTTGCGATCCAGCCGAAGGACTTCGACCAGATCCACCGGCGCGGCGGTCAGGAGCACCGGCTCAACCAGGACAAGGAAAAGTGGACGCCCCGCGGCATCGGCCAGAGCCGCGCGCCGCTCGTCCACGACCGGACGCAATGAGCGGGCCCCGTTCGGAGGAGGAGAGCGGTGAAGCAGTTCTACGGTCTGGTCTCGAACGGGCAGACTGCGGCTCTCGTCGCTCCTGACGCCTCGATCGACTGGCTCGCCTTCCCAGATTTCGACAGCGACGCGGTGTTCTGCCGTCTTCTCGATCCGCTGGTCGGCGGCTTCATGACACTGCGTCCGGAGTCGCATTTCCGAACCGACCAGGCGTACCTGCGTGGCAGCCTGGTCCTTGAGACGCGACTGCGCACACCTTCGGGCGACGCTACGATCGACGACTACCTGGTGATCGGTCGCACGGAGTTGCGCCGCTACGTCCGCAACGAGGTGCCCCTCATCCTCGAGTGCGCGCCCCGCTTCAGCTACGGCCAGTCTCTCGGTGCCTTGCGGCAGCGCGATGACGGGCTTCTGTGGCTCAACCCGCACAAGGCGGAGGGGCTGCTGCTGAGCCTGCGCGGGGCGAGGCCGCGGCGGATCGGCCGCGAGCAGTGGCTGCTGCCGCCAGGCGAGCACGAGATCGCGCTACTGTACACGCCGGACTTCGCCAAGGAGAAGAATGACTTCGCGCCGCCGGAGGGCGATCCCGCGCTGCATCTCGAGGACGCCCTGCGCTATTGGCGCCAGGTTCCGATGCCCACGACCGTTCCCGCCATGCAGGAGCTCTTCGAGCGTTCCGTGCTGACCATGCGCGCGCTGACCGTGCGCCCCACGGGGGCCATCCTCGCCGCGCCGACCACGAGCCTCCCGGAGCAGATCGGCGGAGCGCGCAACTGGGACTACCGCTTCGTCTGGGTGCGCGACTCGGCCTACGCCGCGGAGGCGTTCCTGCTCTCTGGGGACGTCCTCGCCGCCCGCCGGCTCATGGAGTTTCTGCTCAGCGCAGTGCAGATGACCGGCAAGCCCTTCGTCAGCCCGTTCATGCGCGGCGACGGAAGCTTCAGCCTCGGCGAGCGGGAACTTGGCTGGCTCGCCGGGCACAGGCAGAGCCTGCCCGTACGCGTCGGCAACGCAGCCTCGGCACAGCTTCAGCTGGACATCGAGGGCGATCTGCTCTGGGCGCTCTGGCGCTACGTGCGGGACACAGATGACTGGAACCTGCCCAGAAGCTACTTCTGGGCGATCGAGCGCATGGCGGACTGGACAGCCGAGATGTGGCGCATACCCGATGCGAGCCTTTGGGAGTTCCGGGACGAACCGGGGCACTACACGCACTCGCTCGTACTCTGCTGGGTTGCGCTGTCGGCGGCGGCGGGCCTCGCGGAGGCAGTCGGGCGGCCTGAGAAGACCAGCTACTGGCGCGAGCAGGCGGCGCAAGTGCGCCAGTTCGTGATGGGCGAATGCTACCGGCCAGACCTGCGCAGCTTCACCCAGGGCGTCGGCAGCCCCCAGGTGGACGCCGCGCTCCTCTGTCTGCCGCTCTACGGTTTCGTCCCGGCCACCGACCCGGCCTGGCAAGGCACCTTGGAACGCATCGAGCACGATCTGGTCCAAGACGGTCTCGTCTACCGGTACCGCTTTGACAGCATGGGGCCGGCCCGCCATCCCTTCACGCTCGGCAGCGCATGGCTGGCGCGGGTCTACCTGCGCACGGGACAGGTGGCCAAAGCCGTGGAGACACTCGAACAGCTCGAACAGGTGGCTACGCCGCTGGGCCTTTGGGGCGAGCACGTGGATCCGTCCCTGGGGGAGCAGCGCGGCAACTTCCCGCAGCTCTTCCCGCACGCCGGTTTCGTCGCGGCAGCTTCGGAACTGCAGCGCTCGGTTTCGGGCCTGGGACTCCGGCCCGATCTGGGCGCCTTCGGGACGCAGGTCGAGGGGACCGCTGCACCCGACCGGAAGTTTTGACCGCCTCCGTGCCAGTCTGGTAGCATAAGAATGGTCGGAACACACTCTGTATGGCTGAATCTCGTCTGCGAGAGCGGGGGAACCACTCTTTGGGGCTAAGCGCCTATCGGCGCGGGGTCACACTTCGATCCCAGCCCGTCAGCTAACCTCGCAAGCCGTCGAAGTGCGGTGGGTGCACCCGGCGTTGTTCGCGTCTCCAAACGCAACAAGGGCCGCCTCGGTCACCCCGGGGCGGTTTATGCACTTTTTCCGCCAAAGGAGGGGCTCAGTTGACCACCCAGGCGCCGCAGGACGCATCGCCCAGCCGGGAGCTCCTATCCGATCTTTTCCCCGGCGCGCGGCTCATCGTCGCCACCAACCGTGCTCCATTTCGCCTCAAGACAGGCGTTGGCGGGCAGCCAATCTGGGAGCGACCCGCCGGCGGCGTCACCGCGGCCCTCGATCCTCTGCTGCGGCAGACCGGGGGGCTCTGGGTGGCGGCTGAACCAGGCAATCCTCAAGAGCTCCGGGTGCCTCCCGAGGATCCGAGCTACGACGTCGCCGTGCTGGGCATTCCCAAGGAGGTCTACCGGGGCTATTACACCGGCTACGCCAACTCGGGCCTTTGGCCGCTCTGCCACAACCTAGTCGAGCGCGCCCACTTTCGGTCCAGCGACTGGGTCGCCTACCGGCAGGTCAACCGGCAGTACGCCGCACGCATCGCCGCCGAAGCCAGAGCGACCGACCTCGTCTGGGTGCACGACTACCAGTTGGCGCTCGTCCCCGGCTACCTGCGCCAGTTCGGCTACGAGGGCCCTATCGCGGTCTTCTGGCACATTCCCTGGCCGCCGACCGTTGTGCTGCGCCTCATCCCCGAGCGGAAGCTGCTCCTGCAGGGATTGCTCGAGGCGGATTGGATCGGCTTCCAGACGCAGGAGTCGGTGGACGCCTTCCTCGCCGCGGCTAAGCGGGACTTGGGCGCGCGCAGCAGCCGGTCGAGCCAGGGCGTGACGCTCCACCACCAGGGTCATGTGACGCGCCTCGCCTCCGTGCCGATCTCGATCGACGTCCAGCATGTCGAGGATATCGCCCGGACCGAGTACACAGAAAATCTCAGGCAGCGCCTGCAGCGGCGTTGGCAGATCGGCCCGGACCAGGTCCTGCTGCTCGGTGTCGACCGCCTGGACTACACCAAGGGCATCCCGGCGCGCCTCGACGGCTTCGCGAGACTGTTGTCCCGCTACCCCTCGCTCAAGGGCAAGGTGCGGTTCCTGCAGATCGCGGTGCCGACGCGCACGGAGATACAGGACTACAGGCGCCTTGCAGCCGCCGTGCGCCGCAGGGTGGCGGCCATCAACCGGAGCTTCGGTGAACCGGGCTGGCGGCCGGTCCGCCTCATCGAGCACAACCTCAGGCTCGAGCAGTTGGTCGCCCTTTATCGTCTTGCCGACGTGGCTGTAGTCTCCTCCCTCTACGACGTGCTTAACCTGGTCGCCAAGGAGTACGTCGCCGCGCGCATCGAAGGCGGCGGCAGTCTCTGTCTGAGCGAGACGGCCGGCGCCTACCAGGAGCTGCGCGCCGCGTTCCCGCTCTCGCCGCTCAGCTCGGAGCGCATCGCCGAGAGCATGGCGCGCGCCATCTTCGCCTCTCCGGCCGAACGGCGCGAACGCATGGCAGCCTTGCGCGACGCCGTGCGGCGCAACACGGTCGAGACATGGCTGAGCCGCGTGCTTCTGGGCGTGCGCGGATCGCTCGATCAGTTGTCCGGGCTGAAGGAGACTCCTGTGTAGTAGTGGGAGAGGATGGCCTGGTAGGTCATCCCCTGCTGCGCCATGTACTGGGCCCCATCCTGGCTCATGCCCACTCCATGCCCGTTGCCGCGCCCATTCAAGGCGTAGGTGGACGCCGCAAGCGGATAGCTGGCCTGAGCGCCGGCCGCGCCCTGCGCGTCCACTTCGGGCGGCAGCGGGGCAGTTCCGTCCGCTCCCGTCGCTACGCTGCCGGACAAACTGGGCAGCGTAGCCTTGCCGTGGGCGCCCTGCACCGTCACTTGCGCGTCGGTTGTGACGGTGAACAGGGTGGAGGGCAACCGCAGGAGGCCCCTGATGCTGTCCTTGTAGACGGTGTACTGTCCCAAGCTTCCCACGAACTGTACCGCGAGCGGCCGGCCCGAGAAGGTCTGGGACGTACCCTGCTCGACCATCTGCTCCAGATCGCCGATGGCGACGCCGCTCCAGTCCAGCACGAGATTCGCGATGTCCGCGGCGGTGAGGGTCACGGTCCACGTCGTCGGTTTGTAGCCAGGCAGCTCGCGGACGCCGCGCAGGTACGGCAGGGCCGTCGACCAGACGTTCTCCGAGTTCTCGGTGGCGCCGCCGGAGTCTGCGGCGAACACGGCGTCGATCGGCTCGCCCTGATAGGTCATGACGATGTTCGCAGTCGCGTCCACAGCGGCGCTCGAGCTGGGCTGCTCGGCCGCATAGCCGCCGTAGGCCTGGCTGAGTGTCGAGCCGTAGACATCGAAGAGGCTGCCCTGGGGCCTGTGGCGCGCCTGGTAGAGCGCATAAGTCCGCGAAGCGACAGCCTGAGCCTCGAGTGCCGCCTGCGACCAGCTCGCTGGCATCTCCGACGGGACCACGCCATACAGGTACTGCTCGAGTGGCAGGGTGTTGACGACCTCCAGGCGCGTCTGCGACAGCGCGAAGGACAGGCTGCCGCGGTACGCCTTGCCCTGCACGGACACGACCCCGCCGTCGCCGGACGCGGTCAGGCCGCTCTGCGACGCGGCGAGGAAGGCCGTGGCCCCGCTCGGAATCTGCACCATCAGCTCTTTGCCGCTCGGCTGATAGGCCGTGGCGGATGGCATCTGGGCGAGAACCGTCTGCAACTCCGCAGCGGCCGCCGCCGCACTGGAATATTGGCCGACGAGCACGCCCCAGGCGCCCTGTGCCAGAAGAATCGGATAGGCCGGAACACCCGCCTGCCAGAAAGGCGCGACAAGGCTCTGGGCGGCCGCCATGCTCGCCTCGCCCGGGATCAGCACGCCGTAAGGGCCGAAGACGGCCGTTGCGGAAACGGCGGTCGCGGCGGACTGGGCCGCAGTGAGCGACACGTAGGGCCCGGAGAACACGTCGTAGATGCCGAGCGGCGTCTGCTCCAGATAGGCGGGATGGCCGCCGGCGGCGATCGTGCGGACGTCGGACTGGCCAGTCGCGAGATCCTGCGTCTGGCTCACGAGGTCACGGTAGCCCAGCATGCGCACGTAGCTCTGACCGGGAAGCTGCGCGGTGGCAGCCCCCACCGCATAGACGACGCTCTGGCTCGGTCCCCCTGGCGCAATGGTCACGGCCGGAAGGGCAGCCGAACCGACGTAAAGTCCGACACGGATGTCAGGCGACGTCTGCGCGGATGTCGGGCCGGGCAACAACAGAAGAGCGAGGAACCCCGCGACGAGTGCGGCGGCCCCTGCCTGACGGATGGGGTTGACCATGATGAAGCGCGTTCGACGGTTTTCGTGTGGTTCCCTCCCAGGTCGACCGGGCGCCGAAGACAAAATGCCCATTGTACGACGCAATGCGATACGTAAACTAAGCACAAAGCACCGGCGACAAGAATCGCCATGTTCTGTGTCCTAGCTTGCGATTTCAGCGCCATTCTCGGCGCACCAATCTACTTAAGATGCTAGACAAAGCAATGGACAGTGCGCAATGTATGGAGTATCGTAACGTTAGTGCATACTGTGTTGTGCAAACCTGAAGGAGGCTTCAACGTGTCCGTTCGCACTGGCCCCTATACGGATGACGAGATCGCTGAGATCCGCAAGATGACGGCGAAGGTGCGTGAGGGCGCGCAGATCCGTGATCTCGCGCAGGAGTTGGCCGTTGAACTCAACCGCTCTGCGCGTGGCCTCGCTCTGACCATCGGGCGGGAGCTGGCCCGCCAGAATCCCCGTCGTCCCCGGCAACGCAAGATTCGCGCCATCGGGCGCGGCCGTGACATGATGGTGCTGACGCAGCGCCTTGCGGCGCTTGCTCGCGAGCTCGACGATCTTGGCCGCCGCCGTCGCGACCTTGACCGCGCGATCGAGACCCGCCTCTCCGAGTACTCGGACCTCAAGTCGAAGCTCTTGCAGGCAATCACACCGGCCAACGTCGACATCACGCCGCAGATCGCGGTCGAGGCTGCCGCCCTGGAGGAAGCCGCGGAGTAGACAAGGCTCGTATGCAAGGGCGCGCCCGCGTGGGGCGCGCCCTTGCTCTTGCTGCCGCTAGACCCCGCTGGTCAGGAGCGCGGGGTGGAGTCCCTCGCGCTGCAGCGTCTTGAGCAGGTGCTCCACCGCGTGCCCCACGCCCGGCACCCAGTGCAGCAGGACGATGTCGCCCGCCTGGATGGGACCTCCGTTCCAGGTCGAGACGCCCTGATCCGGGGTCCAGACGACGTCCCACATCACCAGTTCCTTGAGACCCGCCGCCCATGCCGCGGCCTGGACATCGGCGTCGAACGCGCCGTAGGGCGGTCTGCCGAGGCTGGGCGCCGGAACGCCGAACCATGCGGCAAAGTCATCGATCGGAATTCGCCACTGCGCTTGCGCTGCTTGCAAAGTAAGACCGGTAAGGTTCGCGTGGCTCGCCGTGTGGTCCTCGATCAACCCTCCGGCCGCCACGAAATCGCGCCAGTATCCAGGGTCCTCCGCCGCGGCATCTGCGATCAGAAAGGCCGTGATCGGTACATGGGACGTGCGCATCAGGCGCAGGAGGTACGCACTGCGGTACCAGCCGTCGTCGATCGTAAGGTAGACCTGGCCGGCCTGGGCCGACCCGAACCAGATGACAGGCGCCTGCGGCAAGGCGGGTACGGTCACCTGCCAGACGCTCTGTCCGCCACTTTGTCCCACCGCCTTGAGGCTGTACGTCATGTCGACCGTCTGTCGCCGCAGGGTGACGATGTCGGGCTGCGAGGGCTGCCAGCTACCTGGCGGAACACCCTCGACCGATACAAGCGGTTCGGATGCGTGCAGCACCAGCGCGTTACCTTCCAGCTCTTTCGCGACGAGCACCGGCGATGCCGGGACGAAAGCCAGGATGCGGGCCTGGGAGGGGTCGGGGCCAAGTATGGCCACCCGTGCGGAGAAGATCTCGCCCGGCTTCAGCCGAAGCGTGATCGTCCCGCCGGCCGACCTGAGCTCGTCGATGTACGTCCAGCGGCTGCGGCGGAAGACGTACCCCGCAAGAGGACTTTGTCCGGGACTCAGCCAGATGCGCAGCTTGTCGCTGGCGGCGTCCAGCCGCCAGCGCACGGCCGGCGCGGCCAGGCGTAGCGACAGCTCGCCAAGCAAGGCGAAAAGCAGAACCGCGACCAGGACCCAGGTCAGTCGAGGTCTCTCTGCGCACAGCGACCTCAGCGACCAGACGTGCACATGTGAGCCGCGCCGCGGCAAGGGTTCTCCTCCTCGCGAAGGACGCCGTGGGACACGACCATCCTATGTGCGGGAAGTTCCTGGCTTGCCCCGAAAGTGGCCGATCGCAAGAATGGCACATCCCGACCCTGCCGCGTCGAGCGCCGATTGCCGCTCCGACGACATGCGGCTATGCTCAGGCCAGGAGGTCGACATGCGCAGACGACAGTTGCTCCAGGTACTCACGGACTCCCGGGAGCCGATCTCGGGAGGCCAGTTCGCGGATATGTTCGGCGTGTCGCGCCAGGTGATCGTACAGGACATCGCATTGCTGCGTGCCGAGGGGCACGCGATCGACGCCACGACGCGCGGCTACCGTCTGGCAAGCGGCCCCGCGGGCGTCAGGGACGCGTTCTCTGTGCGCCATGCGCCGGAGCAGACAGAGGCGGAACTCAAGGCTCTGGTCGATCTCGGCATTGTCGTCAAGGACGTGATCGTGGACCATCCGATCTACGGCGAACTGCGCGGCGGCCTTGAACTCCACTCGCGCCGCGACGTCGATCTCTTTCTCGAGCGACTTGACCAGAACGGCGGCCATCTCCTGAGCGTGCTCACCGGTGGCGCCCACGTGCACACGGTTGAGGCCCCGGACGCACCTACGCTCGCTGCGGGACACCGGGCGCTCGCACAGCTTGGGATCCTCGACGAAGCAGAAGATAGGCGGTAGCGGCGACAAGCCCGCCGACGTAGTACGCGATGTCGGCGCCGCCCATCGCCCTTGCCACGGGCCCCGTGAACAGGGATTGCGACATGAATGGCACGGAACACAGAAGGCCGATCAGGAATGCCCAGAATCCCGCCTCGATCGGGCGCGGGAAGCTGGGCGCGGTTTTCTGCGCCAGGACGACGCCGAGCCATGGCGCGATCCAGTAGGACAGGAGCAACAGGAAGGACTCGTAGTCGCCGGAGAAGCCGCGCAGCCCGAGGATGGCGAGAACCGTGCCTAGAACGCCAACCGCGACGGCGGCCAGCCAGCGTGGCATGCGAACGCCCAGCGCGAGCAGCGACGTGGCTCCCGTGTAGATGTTGAGCAGGTTGGCGGTCAGCGTGCCGAGGATGCCTGCCGCGAAGACGAAACCGACCGCACCCCCCGCAGCCGACCTGAGCAGCGGCACCGCGTCGAAGTCGCGGAAGTGGGCCGCCATGGCCACGCCGAGCAGTTCCACCCAGAGGCAGGACAGCAGCGAGCCGGCGAAGGTGGCGATGAAGACCCGCGCCGGTGCGGCGGAGACCGGCAGGTAGCGTGAATAGTCCGAGGCGTAGGGCGCCCATGAGAAGACGTACGAGGCGATCATGGCGACGCCCAGCGCAAAAGCCGGCCAGGAGAATCCGCCGGATATCACCGCCGGGATCCCTGCCTGGGCCGCCCGCCAAGTGAAGAAGGCGAAGGTGAGGACCAGAAGGATGCTTACCCAGCGCTCCGCGCGGTGGACCATATCGTGTCCGAACGCGGCAATCACCACCTGGAATCCGCCGATCAGGACGATTCCCCCGACGGCCGGCAGGCCAAGGAGGCTGGCGAGCAGCTCGCCGCCCATCAGCGAGTTCACCGCAAACCAGCCGAGACAGGACAGCCAGTTGAGCGCTGCCGGCAGCCCGACCCCCACCCTGCCGAAGCCACCACGCGAGAGGGCGAGTTGCGGCAGACCTGTACGCGGGCCCATGAGTGACGGCAGGGCGACGAGCGCCGAGCCGACCAGATTGCCCAGGAGGACAGTGAAGAGCGACCAGCCGAGGCCGAGGCCGAACGAGTAGAGCAGCACTCCGAGGAACCACGGAGGAACGCCCAGGTTGGCTGCAAACCATAGGGTAAAGAGGCTTGAGCTTCTGCCGTGCCGTTCCGAGGCGGGAATGGGCTCGATACCGCGGGTTTCGATCTTTACGACGATCACCTCGCGGAGACTATACACTTGTCTTGTCAGTTTGGACAAGAAGGAGGACTCATCGAGGAAGGGATGTGGGTGTCCACCCTGGCCACCCTTGCCGCGCATCCCGCCAAAGCTGCAGCGGGCGCAGCGATCAAAGCCTCCAAGCAATGGCGAGAGGGGACGGCCGTTTGCCGCCCCCTCTCGCCTTCGCCCTTGCTACTTTGTGAGCCAGACGCGGTTCATGTTGACGTAGAAGAACGTGGGGTTCGGAACGAACCCGTGCACGCTCGTCGTCTCGGCACGCAGGAGGTCGGTGTAGTTGAGGAAGATCGCCGGCGCGTCGTGCATGATCTGCTTCTGGATCACGTCGTAGTACGCGGCGCGCTGCGACGGCACAGAAGTCAGGAGCGCCTTGGCGAAGTCCTGGTTGACGGTGGGGTTGCTGTAGTGCGAGAAGTTGCCCGTCAGGAACGCGTTGCCGTTGAACAGCGGCGAGATCATGTCGTCCGGGTCGCCGTTGTCACCGGTCCAGCCGGCGAGCGACATCTTGTTGAAGCCGTTCGAGCGCGCCTGGCCCAGCCACGTGGCGGGGTCGAGGA
>JAJZQO010000121.1 GCA_021847575.1 Bacillota bacterium
ACCGTCCCGCCTTTTCCCAACGGTAAACGGTCCGCACAGTCATGCCGAGACGATCTGCAACCTGTCCAGTAGAAAGCATTTGTTCATGGTTCATGTTTCCAGTTTGGGATTGACGTCTGGCCCTGTCAAGTAAAGTCCGTGACTTAGATTAACTCCGCATGCACCCTGAAGCGCTCCAAATCCGCCCGCGTCTCTGCATTGAGACGCTCAGCGTGTGCAAGGGTCTCCGCATTCAGACGCTCGGCGTGCAAGCGCGTCTCTGCACTGAGACGCTCGGCGTGTGCAAGGGTCTCCGCATTCAGACGCTCGGCGTGCAGGCGCGTCTCGGCGTTCAGATGCTCGGCGTGCTCTCGCACGTTCGCGATAAGACCTTCGGCGTGTTCACGCGTCTCGGCGCTCAGACGCTCGGCGTGCTCACGCGCGTTCGCAATAAGGCCTTCGACGTGTTCACGCGTCTCGGCGCTCAGACGCTCGGCGTGCAGGCGCGTCTCGGTGTTCCCATGTTCATAACCCGCGCTGGAAGCGCCGATCTGCTCAGTCAGGTCCTGACGCAAAGTCTCAAGGTATCCTTTGAGCTCCTCGTCCAACCACTCCACGCTCCTTCGCTTTGGCCATCGTTCGCCAGAGCTACCCGGAAGTCCTATCCAGAAACAGACGATTGCCCCCGCGAATGGCCCTTGGCGTCTCATCCAGGCGCCCCGCAACGTAGACATTCCTCCGCATGCTGCCCGCATACCTTGCCCATGGACAACATCCTCGGCGGAGGCGGTGCGGTGAAGGCGCGCTCGGTATTGTTCCAGGGCTTTGTCGTGCTGGTGCTGGTCCTTCTCATGATCGTCTTCTCGGAGCACGGCTTTCGCGCGTCGCAGGAGGGCCTGAGGCTGTTCTTCGACGTGGTCCTGCCTTCCCTGCTCCCGTTCTTCATCGTGTCGGACCTGCTGCTCGCCTACGGCGTCGTGCACTTCCTCGGCGAGCTGTTCGAGCCTTTGATGCGACCGCTCTTCAACGTTCCCGGGGCGGGATCGTTCGTGCTCTCGATGGGCCTTGCCGCAGGTTATCCGATGGATGCGGTGATCACCGCGAAGTTCCGTCGCCAGGGCATGTGCACCAGGGCCGAAGGCGAGCGCATGCTCGCCTTCTCCAACACCGCTGACCCGCTCTTCATCTTCGGCGCCGTCGCCGTCGGCATGTTCGGCATGCCGGCTCTCGGCTTGACGCTGGCGGCGGCACACTATCTCGGCGCTCTGCTCGTCGGCCTCACCTTCCGCGGCTGGGCGCGGCAGGAGGACCTTGCGGCCCGCCCAAGCGTCGCGGCCCCGTCCAAGGGCATCTGGCGGCGTGCCCTCTCCGCCATGCTCGCCGCGCGCCGCGAGGACACCCGTCCGCTCGGAGTCGTCCTCCAGGACGCCATCCGGGACTCCGTGGCCACGCTCTTTCTGATCATGAGCTTCATCGTGCTCTTCTCCGTGCTGATCAGGGTGCTCGACGCGACCGGCGCCATGACCTTCCTGCTCTGGCCGATCAGGGCCCTGCTGCCCCTGGCAGGCCTTGCGCCATCGCTGGCGCACAGCCTGCTGCAAGGGCTCATGGAGATCGACATCGGTACCGCCGCCGCTGCCAAGGCGCAGGCCAGCCTCCTGCAGCAGGCGGTCGTGGTCTCGGCGATCATCGGCTGGTCCGGACTTTCCGTGCAGGCGCAGGTCGCGGCCGTTCTGGCGGACTCCGACATCCGCATGCGCCCCTACGTGCTCGCGCGCGTCCTGCACGCCCTCTACGCGGCCGTGCTCACCGTCTTCCTGCTGCCTCTCCTGCAGGGCGGGACGGTGCAGGCTCTCGTGACCGGCGGCGGAGCCGCCCAGCCCGTTGGCTTCGAGCACTTCCTCGGGGCCGGTCTCCTGCTCGCCGGCCTCGGCGCGGCGGCGCCGATCGTGGTCGGCATCGTCGTGACCGCCCTTCGCCAGCTGCGCATCGTCCGCCTTCGCGTCTAGGCCTCCCGCGTCACCTGCGCAAAGGCCCCTTCGGCTGCCGCGATGCCCAGCGCGATATCGTCATCCGTGTGGCCGAGCGTGACGATCCAGGCCTCGTAAGGCGAGGGCGCCAGGTAGACGCCCTGCTCGAGCATCGCCCAAAAGAAGCGTTGGAAAGCCCTGTGGTCGTGGTCCTGGGCCTCAAGATAATTGCGGGGCGGCTCGGGTCGGAAGAAGAGGGTGAACATCGAGCCGTAACGCGTGATCGAGGTCGGGACGCCCGCCGCCCGGGCCGCCGCGGCCACGCCGTCCGCCAGCCGCTCGCCCATCGCGTCGAGCCTGGGGTAGACGTCCTCAGCCCTGAGGATCTCGAGCGTCGCGAGCCCCGCCGCCACCGAGAGCGGGTTGCCCGCCAGGGTGCCGGCCTGGAACATCGGCCCGAGCGGCGCGACCAGCCGCATCAGGTGCCGCCCGCCGCCGTAGGCGCCGAGCGCGAGACCCCCGCCGATCGCCTTGCCAAGGCAGATGAGATCCGGCTTGAGGCCGAGCTGCGGTCCGATGATGCCGTAGCGCATGCGGAAGCCGACGATCACCTCGTCGTCGATCACGAGCGCACCGTGCCTGTGGGCAAGCTCGCTGACACCCGCAAGGTAGCCGTCCTCCGGCCCGACCATGCCCATGTTGCCCGAGATCGGCTCGATCAGCACCGCGGCGACGCGCCCGCCCTCCTCGGCGAACAGCCGCTCGAGAACCTGGAGATCGTTGAACGGCAGGCTGCGCACGTCCTGGCGCACACCGTGGGGCACGCCCGCGGAGTCGTGGCCGCCGCCCGCGGTGGCGGCGCCCGAGCCGGTGTTGACGAGCACGGCGTCGGCGTGTCCATGGTAGTTGCCGTCGAACTTGACGATCAGGTCGCGGCCCGTAGCGGCGCGCGCCAGGCGGATCGCCGACATCACCGCCTCCGTGCCCGACGAGACGAGGCGAACCTGCTCGAGCTCGGGGATCGCCGACCTGAGCCCCTCGGCGAACTCCACCTCACCGGGGCATGGCGCACCGAAGAGGGCGCCGTCGCGCAGTTGGCCCGCGACGCGTTCGAGCACGAGGGGATGGCCGTGTCCAACGATGTTCGGCCCGAAGGCTCCGAGGAACTCGACGTAGCTGCGCCCGTCGACGTCCTCGAAGCGGCCGCCGTGCGCGGCGCGGATGAAGACCGGCGCGTCGCCCCCCATCGGACGGAAGCTGCGGGCGGGCGAGTTCACCCCGCCCGCGATCACGTCCTCGGCGCGGCGCCAGAGTCGCTGCGATTCGTTCATCGGCTTCCTCCCGCCAGGAGAGCCCGCACCGCCGCCGCCCCCGGCTCCTCGGCGAGAGCGCCGCGCGCAGCGAGCGTCACCGTCTCGCTGCCGATGTGGCGACCCTCGATCATCTGCATGCAGAGATGGCGCGCGCGCAGCGAGACATAGACGCCGCGGGGCCTGAGCGCCGCCGCCAGCGCGTCGGCGATCTCGGCCGTCAGCCGCTCCTGGATTTGCAGCCGCCGCGCGAAGGCGTCGACGAGGTCCGCGAGCGAGCCGAAGCCCGCGATGCGGCCGCCGTCCGGCAGGATGGCCACGTCCGCCGTGCCGAAGAAGGGCAGCAGGTGGTGCTCGCAGACCGAGAAGAACGGCACGTCGCGCACCAGCACGAGTTCGTTCGGGCCCTGGATCACGTCGATCACCCGTCGCGGATCTCTACCGTATCCTGCGAGGATCCGCCCCGACGCCTCCGCGACGAGCCGCGGTGTGTCGGCCAGACCTTCCCGTCCCGCATCCTCGCCCACACCTTCGAGCAGCAGGCGCACGGCCTGCGCGATTTTCTCGAGGTCCACTCAATTCCCTCCAGCCGAACTAGCCGCGTCCGCGGTGGATGACGTCGAGACC
>JAJZQO010000122.1 GCA_021847575.1 Bacillota bacterium
CGACAACGTCGAGATGAGCATTGAGCTGATCAACTCGATCGCCATGGAGGAAGGCCTCCGCTTCGCCATCCGCGAAGGCGGCCGCACCGTCGCCGCCGGCGTCGTCACCTCGATCAGCCAGTAAGGAAGGCCGTTGCGCGTCAGTCCGGCATACTTTACAATGGTCCGTGCTTAGGGCCGTAGCTCCAATCGGTAGAGCAGCGGACTCCAAATCCGCGTGTTGGGGGTTCGAGTCCCTCCGGCCCTGCCAGTTTGCGTCGCGCGGGCACCGGGCGGTGCCCGCGTCGCGTTGACGCGTGCATTGGCGCATGATAGACTTACTGAGCGGTTTTTGGGGGGTGACCTGCATGCGCAACATCGTGACCTTGGCCTGCATCGACTGCCATGAGCGCAGCTACTCGACCATGAAAAACAAGAAGAACGATCCCAACCGCATCGAGTTCAAGAAGTTTTGCCCGCGTTGCGGCCACCACACACTGCATCGCGAGACGCGTTAGCATTTTTCGGCAGCCAAGGATTCACCTTCGGCAAGGGAGCGTTGCGAGCTGTGGAGAAGGCGTCGGTCGTTGAGCGGACCTCGCAGTACTACCGTGAGGTGCGTGCCGAGACGCGCAAGGTCGTCTGGCCAGACCTGCGGCGCACGGGGCTTTACACCCTGTCGGTGTTGGTCATGGTGGGCATCCTGACGCTCCTCGTCTATCTCGCGGATCTCCTCTTCGCGGCGATCTTCAGTCATGTCTGAGACAAGCGCTGCGAGCGCCGCCGAGCGCAACTGGTACGTAATCCACACCTACTCGGGCTACGAGAACAAGGTGAAGACGAACCTTGAGCGCCGGGTGGAATCCTACCGCATGCAGGAGCAGATCTTCGATATCCTCGTCCCGATGGAAGAGGAGCTCGAGATCAAGGACGGCAAGCGCAAGCTGCAGAAGCGCAAGGTGTTCCCGGGCTATGTCCTCGTGGACATGATCATGACGGACAACTCGTGGTACGTCGTGCGCAACACCCCGGGCGTCACCGGCTTCGTCGGCTCGGGCCAGAAGCCCATCCCGCTGACGGTGGCCGAGGTCGAAGCGATCATGCGCCAGATGGGCCTCGTCGAGCGGCCGCGCATCCGGGTCGCGATCGGCGATGCGGTCAAGGTCAAGGACGGGCCGTTCAGCGGGTTCGTCGGGGTGGTCGAGGAGATCGCGCCCGAACGCGGCAAGGTGAAGGTGCTCGTCTCGATGTTCGGCCGCGAGACGCCGGTCGAGCTCGATTTCCACCAGGTCGAGGAGATGTAGGGAGGTTCCATCGTGGCGCGCAAGGTCATGGCCCAGGTCAAGCTGCAGATTCCCGCCGGCAAGGCGACACCGGCCCCTCCGGTCGGTACGGCGCTCGGCCCGCACGGCATCAACATCATGGCGTTCTGCAAGGATTACAACGAGCGTACGGCCGCCCAGGTCGGGCTCATCATCCCCGTGCAGATCACGATTTTCGAAGACCGCTCGTTCACCTTCGTGCTGAAGAGCCCGCCGGCGTCGGTGCTCCTCAAGAAGGCGGCGGGTCTCGAGACCGCTTCGGCCAAGCCGAACACGGAGATCGTGGCGAAGGTCCCGCGCGACAAGGTGCGCGAGATCGCCGAGCTCAAGATGCAGGACCTCAACGCCAACGACGTCGAGGCAGCCATGCGCATGGTCGAGGGTACCGCCCGCAGCATGGGCATCCAGATCGTCTGACCCGAAACAGCGTGGGAGGCCGCAAGGCCGTCTGCACCACGGGAGGTAGATTGCATTGGGCAAGAGACTCGCGGACGCGCTGAAGCAGATCGACAGGCAGCGGCTTTATGACCTGCAGGAAGCGATCGCCCTTCTGAAGTCGTTCAAGGCGGCCAAGTTCGACGAGACGGTTGAGGTCGCGGTGCGCCTGGGTGTCGACCCGAAGCACGCGGACCAGATGGTTCGCGGCGCCGTCGCGTTGCCGCACGGCACGGGCAAGGTCCTGAGGGTCCTGGCCTTCGCCAAGGGGGACAAGGCCCGCGAGGCGCAGGAAGCCGGCGCGGACTTCGTGGGCGCCGAGGACATGATCGAGAAGATCCAGGGCGGCTGGCTGGACTTCGACGTATCGGTCGCCACGCCGGACATGATGCCGCTCGTCGGCCGCATCGGCCGTATCCTCGGCCCGCGTGGCCTCATGCCGAACCCGAAGACCGGCACGGTGTCGATGGAGATCGGTACGGCCGTGCGCGAGATCAAGGCCGGCAAGATCGAGTACCGCGTAGAGAAGGCGGGCATCGTGCACGCCCCGATCGGCCGACTTTCCTTCGAGGCCGAGCAGCTAACCGAGAACTTCCACGCGCTCCTCGACGCCCTGATCAAGGCGAAGCCTGCCGCAGCCAAGGGGACGTACCTCAAGGCGATCAGCCTCAGTTCCACGATGGGACCGGGCCTCAGGCTGAACCCGGCGCACGCCCTCGCGGTGTCCCAGTCCGCGGCGGATTGACGCCGCTCCGGATCATCGCCATACTGTAACCTGTTCGCCGTAGACCGCAGGTGGCATCGTCGTAACAGCCCTTTCGGGCGACCTGCCGAGGCAGATGCACGTAAGTTCTAGCGTGCCTATGCGGTCTTCGCGCGTGCGAAGACCGCTTTCCGTTTGCAAGGGGGTGAATGCAAATGACCACACAGGCCAAGATCGATGCCGTCGCGGAGATCGCCGAGAGCCTCAGGGGCGCGCAGAGCGTCGTTCTGGCGGAGTTCAAGGGTCTCACGGTGGCGCAGTCCCGGCGCCTGCGCGGAGAACTGCGCAAGCAGGGCGTGACATTCCACGTCGTCAAGAACACCCTTCTCGGCAAGGCGGCCGAGCAGGTGGGTATCAAGGGGCTGGGACCCTACTTGACGGGCCCGACCGCGCTCGCCGTGTCGCGCGAGGACCTGGTCGCGCCGGCGAAGGTGCTTGCCGGCTTCCAGCGCACCAACAAGGAACTCACGATCAAGGGCGGCGTCCTCGAAGGACTCGTGATCGACGCAGCCCAGGTCCGCGATCTCGCGGATCTGCCGCCGCGCGACGTCCTGCTTGCCATGGTGGCAGGCGGCATGCAGGCTCCGCTCTACGCCATTGCGTCCGTACTCTCCGCTCCGCTGCGCAACCTGGCCTACGGCCTGGACGCGCTCGCGCGCGAGCGCGCCAGCTGATTGCGATTGGCTCGGAATCTAAGGAGGTAACATTGTGAGCAAGGTTGCAGATGTTCTGGAACAGATCAAGGGTATGACGGTTCTCGAGCTCAACGAGCTCGTCAAGGCGTTCGAGGAGGAGTTCGGCGTGTCCGCGGCAGCCCCCGTGGCGGTTGCGGCGGCTCCGGCGGCTGCGGCTGCGGCCCCGGTTGAGGAGGAGCAGACGGAGTTCGACGTCATCCTCAACGCCCCGGGTGGCAACAAGATTCCCGTGATCAAGGTCGTGCGCGAGATCACCGGCCTCGGCCTCAAGGAGGCCAAGGACCTCGTGGACGGCGCACCGAAGGCTGTGAAGGAAAAGGTCTCCAAGGCCGACGCCGAGGCGATAAAGGCCAAGCTGACCGAGGCTGGCGCCGAGGTCACGATCAAGTAGTTCGCAGGCAAGCAGAGGGCGGGCGGCAGGTAACACTGCTGCCCGCCCTCTCATTCGCCCGGCATGGGCCTGTGGCTTGGCGGTGAACGTGGTGTCAACAGTTGCCTGATTTGCTGGACAAACCTAGACATCCGTTGTTCGTGCCGCCCCAGTGCCGACTTGCGCCGGTTGTTCGCGGAACCCGTTTGCGCAGGTGCCAACCATCCTCACGCACGAGCCGTGGCCGGCAAACCACTGGGAGTCGCCCC
>JAJZQO010000042.1 GCA_021847575.1 Bacillota bacterium
GCTAAGGTTCGGGCTCAGACAGGAAAGGAAGACCCAGCGGGAGATCGCGCGGATGCTCGGGATCTCCCGGAGCTACGTCTCCCGCATCGAGAAGAGGGCCGTGACGAGACTGGCGAGGGAAGACCTGCGGTAGGCGATGTCCTTCGGTCGATGCATTATCGGTGTGGCGGCGCCTTTCGGCGACTTGACGGACATGGCCAGATGCTTCGCCCTAGCGGGAGTTCAAGAGTTACGTAGTACCTGACCCCGGCGGAGGCTCGCATCGGACGCCGTTGGCGAGTGCCGCGAAGGCGCTTCCCGACGGCGTACCCCTGGGGGGCGGGCAGCCCCGAGCCGAAGCCCCAAGCCCTCGAACCTTTCGCCCCTTGCTGCCCAGCCTCGCTGTCGCTGACTTCGCGTCCCATGCGCTCGGCTAACTCCTAAACTCCTGTTAGCCACCCAGACTATTCCCCTCTGGCGCTTAACGTGGCGGATGAAGCGACGCAGATGAGCTGCGAGCCGTTCAACGCGCGAGTCCGCGGACGATCGTTTCCCATTCCGCGAAGTCTCCGAGATCCTCGGTTACGATTGCCTCGACCATACCAGAGTCGACGCGCAAGTAGCCGTGTACCACAAGGTTGCGGAAGCGCACCATTTTCAGTGCCTTTGGCAGGAACGCGCGCGGTAGATCACCGTACTCGACGAGAATTTCGAAGGCATCTGCGGCACTCTGCGGTTCTCTGGCGTGGAGTTTGGCGCAGAGATGGAATGCGATGTCGATCATCGCCTCGATGCTGGTTTGCAGGCTCCGCACTATCCCACCATAGCTCAGCGGGTCCTGAAGGCGATTTTGTCTCAGCTCCTGGCTACGGGCGAGAGGCTCCAGCACACCGACCTGCTCGCGGATGAAAACGAGCCGATCCCTGATCCTGTCGGCATTCACGTCCATGGCTGGTCCTCCATACCAAGCGCTCGGAAGAATGTGCGTCGGAACGGCGCCAAGTCGTCATGCTGCCGCCCGACGGCTTCAATTACGTCCGTGACGCGCTCCTCGTTGGCTACGTAAACCAGTTCGCCGTCACGCAGAACACGGAACGTGAAGCTGTTCTGCTCCGGCCGCAGCGCCACGACCTGGAAGGGGTGGGGCCCGTATCGCCCGAGTCGCTGCTCAATGCGGCCAGTGAGGAGCTCCGCCTCGCTCCAGGGGAGGCCAGCGGTGAGAATGAGCCCCACGTCGATATCCGACCTCGACCGCACGAAGTCAAGAGCGGAGCCGAACAGGTAGGCCCCTGCGACGTCCGGGAAGGCGGCGAGGACGGCTCGGATGTGATCCCGTAGCGGACTGAGGTTGAGCCGAAGGAGATCGCCACGACGCTCTCCGGAATAGGGATCCATGGCTTACCCTCACCTGCCTAATGTTCCCAATGAAATCATAGTACGCGTCGCGATTGGAGGCAAGCTACCTGCGGTCAACCCAGTCGGTGCGCTCTGGCAGGGCGACACCTCCCCAGCCCCCTGGCTACATGGCCAGCGCCTGCAGATCTACGCCTGGCTCGATGCCTACTCGCGCGCCATGGTCGCCGCGAGGTACTACCGGACTGCGTCTTCAGCAACGTGCTGCGGGCGAGGTGCGGCAACGGCTGGCGATGGCCGCAACCGACCCCGCTCTGGTTCGCGCGTACACGGAGTACGCCTAGCCTACCGTTACTGAGCGGTGACAGAAGGCGGCTTTGGCGCGCTCCGGCCCAGGAGGTCGCCGGGAAGCGGCAGGAAGGGCACGTCGTAGCCGAACGCAGACGGGCCCACTACGGCCAGGGCATTGTCCGTCTTGAGCTCGCGCGCGGCCGGCAGTCCGAGGACATGGAGCCGCAGCCCGTAGCGCAAAGCCTCGGAGCCGAGGGCGAGTCCCGACTCCTGCTCCAGGAGCACAAGCAGGTCGGGCACCGTGAGAAGGACGTCCTCCGGCTGGTCGCCGCGGCGGGCGATCAAATACTCGTTCTGGAAGTCGATCTTCAGGGTCTCGCCACGGTAGCTGCCCAGACCCTCGATGGTGATCACACCGCGGGCAAAACCTGCAAAGGTCCGGCGCTCGAGATCGACGATCTTTCCCTCGAAGAGGTGACGGGCGCCTGCCACGACCTCGGCGATGCCTTCCACCGTGCTGCGGTGTGCGCCGCGCGCACCGATCATGGCGCGGCCGAGCTTCTCCGCGAGCGAGAGGGTGCCCGGGATGCCGTGCCGTCGAACCTGAGCACCCGTGACCGTGGACAGGATGAGACCGGCGCTGCCGCCCATCGCCCATGTGAGGGCGCGGGCGTAGCGTTCGGCCGTCTGAGCGTCCGGCAGATGGCGCAGGACCGCCGTCACCTGTTTTGCGTCCTCCAGCAGCAGGGGGTCCGGCAAGAGTCCGTCGATCATGTACGTGTTCATCTGCAGTTCGGGAAAGGCGCGGCCCATGGGATCGGCATCGACCACCGGCAACCCGCTCTCGGCTGCGCCGATGAGCGGCGTCAGGGCGTTACCCCCACCGATCTCGCCGATGGCGATGAACGCCGCTGAACTGCCGGTCGCCTCGGCCAGCGTCTTGATGAGAAGACCGAAGCGACCCGCCGTCGGCAGGCGCTCGATGCCTACGGTGGGAGCCCCCATCCCGCCCAGGACGGGTCCGAGGTCCTCTTCACCCAACTCCTCCGCATCGGCGATCCGGACCCGTGCCCCCTGTTGCAGGAGGCGATGGAGCACGAGGCGCGACAGGTACGTGCTGCCGCCACCGCCGGCGCCGAGGACCGCGGCGCCTTCGGCGAGCCAGGGCAGGTGTTCGAGCGTGATCTCGCGCATGGCTACCTCGCCTCCAGCGGAATGTGCGTCTCAAGGTCGCCTACGGCCCGCATGCGCACGCGCACCTGGTGGCCAGGCATATATGCGAGGGGGGTCTCCTCGATCTCCACGACTTCGATGGTGGGTGCGCTGGCGCCGGCTTGGTGGGCCCGTTCCACCGTCTCGCGCCGCAGTTCGGTGAGCCGCTCCTGGCGCTTGGCGGGATCGAGGTCGGCGACACGCTCGATCTCTGCACCCACCTGCGCCAGGGCAGCGCCCACGGCGTTGGCGACCTGGGAGTGGGGCGGGCGGATGACCTCGATCGCTCCCTCCAGCGCATCAGGGAGCAGCACGCCGCCGCCTCCCACGAGCACCACCGTCACGTTGCCCGCTTGGGTCTTCATGCGGTCGATCGCGTCGGCCACCGTGTGGGCTGCCTCCGCCAGCACGCGCTCCCCCCAGGCGCCGTCGCGTTGGGCTGGCAGCGGCCGGTTCCCGATCGCCAGACGGCCTGCGGCCACGCCGGCGTCGGTCAGGGTGACCTCGCTCCCACCGAAGACGAGCGCCTCGGTGCCGAGGCGAAAACCCACGCTGTCCGGACCCAAGCAAAGCCCGTCGGGCCCTTCGCGGACCAGGCTGCCGCCACCGAGACCGAGAGAGTACACGTCCGGCATGCGAAAGTTTGTCAGGACCCCGGCGAGCGAGACATTGGACGCCGCGGTCCGCGGAAAGCCGTGCACGAGAACGCCGACGTCGCTAGTGGTGCCGCCCACGTCCACCACGATGCAATCCTTGATCCCGGTGATCGCTGCCGCTCCGCGCATCGAATTGGTTGGGCCGCTGCCTACGGTCCGCACGGGGTAGCGCCGAGCCAGATCTGCGGACATCAGGGTACCGTCGTTCTGGGTGAGAAAGAGACGCGATTGCAGGCCAAGGTTGCGCAGAGCGCCCAAGAAGCCGTCCACGACCCGATCCGCCACGTCGCCCAGGGCCGCGTTCAGTACGCAGGCGTTCTCCCGCTGGAGGAGCCCGAGGGAGCCGATGTCGTGGCCGAGGGAGATGCGTGCGTCCGGGATGACCTCCCGCACGCACGTCGCCGCCAGATACTCCTGGCTGTCGTCCATGGGAGAGAAGACGCCAGTGATCGCTACGTCGCGGATACCCTCCGCCTGAAAGTTGCGCGCAGCCGCACGTATTTCTCGCGGGTTGACCTCGGCCACGGGCACGCCGATGACTTCAAACCCGCCGTGTACCTCCCGCACGACCGGCGAGACGGCCTGGACGAGTGCCTCCGGCCAGTCCTCGAGGGGCGGGATAGCGGTCCCAACCGGCAGAGACATCCGGATGACGCCGATGCGTGCGAGGTCACGTCTCTGCACGATGGCGTTCGCAAACTGGGTAGTGCCCAGCATCACCGTCTCGATGCGGGCCTTGTCGACGCCGCTCGTGCGGAGAAGTTCGCTCAGCGCCTGCTCGATGCCGTCCCCGACATCGCCCGTGGTGGGTACCTTGACCCACGCAACAACCGTCTGCCCGTTCATGAGCACGGCATCCGTGTTGGTTCCGCCGACGTCCAGTCCCACGTTCACCGCGATTCCTCCTAAACTGCGTCGGAGAGGCTCCGGGAGCGGCGCATACGCGGATCTGCGAGGTCGCGCAGCCCGTCGCCGACCAGGTTGAAGGCGAAGACGATCGTCATGATGGCAAGGCCCGGGAAGAGGGACATCCACCATTGGCCGGACACGAGGTACTGGCTGCCGTCGGAAACCATGCTGCCCCACTCCGCTGTGGGAAGCGGTACGCCGAGACCGATGAAGCTGAGGCTCGCGCCCGTCAGGACGGCGAACCCGAGGTTCAGGGTGGAGATGACGAGCAATGGACCGAACATGTTCGGGAGGAGGTGGCGCCCGATGAGGCGTCCCACGCCCGCACCGGTAGCCCGTGCGCTCTCCACGAACGGCAGATGCTTCGTTGCGACCGTTCCGGCATAGGCTTGGCGCGCGAAGGTCGGAACACTTACGAGTGTGATCGCAAGGAGTTCGCCGGTCAGGCCGGGACCGATCGCGGCGCCGATGGCGAGGGCCAGCACGAGGGACGGGAAGGCGAGAAACACGTCCATGACGCGCATCAGTGCCTCGCCCGCGAGCCCGGCTCGGTAGCCGGCGTAGATTCCGATCGGTACGCCGACGGCGATGGCCGCCAGGGTTGAGGCCACGGCGATGAACACGGAAAGGCGGGCGCCGAAGAAAATGCGCGTGAGGAGGTCCCGGCCGTACTCGTCCGTGCCAAGAAGATGCTGCAGGCTTGGCATGGCCAGACGCGCGCTCATGTCCGGCACGTTCGGAGCGTAGGGGCTTAGCAACGGCGCGAAGAGGGCCACGAGGACCCAGAACCCCACGATACCGAGCCCCACGGCGAGCATCCGGTACCTGCTCCAGAATTTCTGCCGCCGCGGCGGTGGCAGGGTCAGGCGGACCATGTCCACCACCTCCTAGAAATACGTGATGCGTGGGTCGATGGCAGCGTTGACCACGTCCACGCACAGATTGATGACTGAGTAGAGCACCGCGCTAAGGAGGGCGAACACCTCGACGGGCGCGTAATCGCTGGCGAGGATGGCACTTGTCACGTACGAGCCGACCCCAGGCCAATTGAACACAGTTTCGACCAGGACGGCGCCACCCAGAAGGTAGCCGAGCTGCAGGCCGAAGATGGTCACCACCGGGACAAGCGCGTTGCGCAGCGTGTGCACCATGTAGACGTGCCACGCGCTCGCGCCCTTGGCGCGAGCGGTGCGGATGTAGTCGTGCCGCAGCACGTCGAGCATGCTGGCGCGGAGCATGCGCATGAGGACGGAGATGGTACCCGTGCTGAGCGCGAGAGCTGGCAGGATCAGGTGGCGCAGAGATGACCAGAAGACCGCCCATCGGCCCTCGAGCAGGGCGTCGAGAACGAGGATGTGGGTGATCGGCGGCGGCTGTGCGTAGAGGACACCCAGGTCGCCGAGCGGCGCGGGAACGAGGTGAAGCGCGCTGTAGAACACCATGATGAGGAGGAGGCCCAGCCAGAACAAGGGCATCGACACGCCCGTGAGGGAGATCACGTGAGCCAGCCAGTCGATCCAGCTATCTTTGTACAGAGCGCTCAGGATGCCGAGCGGCAGGGCCACGGCCACGGCGATGACAACGCTCGCCACCGTGAGCTCGACCGTGGCGGGGAAACGCTGCGCAAGGTCGGTGAGCACCGGCTGGCCGGTGACGATCGACAGGCCGAAGTTGCCGTGCAAGGCGGCCAGGAGGAAATGCCACATTTGCAGCCAGAGTGGCAGGTTGAGGCCGAGGGCCAACTCCTCGGCATGCACCTCCGCCGCCGTCGACTGCAGGCCGACGACCATGAGCGCCGGATTGGCGGGAATGACCCGGGCGAGCAGAAAGGCTACGACGAACACGCCCAGGATCACCGGCACCATCATCAGGATGCGACGCAGGACGTAAGTGAGGATTGGAGAGCCCCTCCCTTCAGGCCGAGCCGTGATCGAAGGCGCGCCAGGCCGGCATCCAATGCCGGCCTGGCCGTCTACCCGCGCCTTACTTGAATGCCCAGAACCGCAGTAGCTGGTCGGGGTAGAAGACGTATCCCGATACGCCCTGGTACGTGACGACGGTCCACTTGTATTGGTAGAGATCCAGGAAGGGCGCCTGCTGGTTGATGATCGTCTGGATGCGTTGGTAGAGGCGCGTGCGCTGCGCGGTGTTCGGGTCGAACTCCGCCTGCGTCAGGAGCTTGTTCACGGTCGGGTTGCTGTAGTTCGCTGCGTTCGTCGCCATGCCGCCGGCGAGCAGGAAGCCGAGGTGATAGCCGGGGTCATTGACGAACGAGTCCCATTGCTCGATGTAGGCCTGCATCTTGTGGGCGTTCAGGAGGGTTTGGTACTCGGAGTCGGACACCTGCGCGATCTTCATGGTCACGCCGAGCTTGGCGAACGAGGCCTGGAGGAGGGTGGCGTCCTGCACCCAGTCCGGCTGGCTCGCATCGAGCGTGAACGTGAACGTGAATCCCTTCGCGTGACCGGCCTGCGCCAGCAGCGCCTTGGCCTTGGTCAGGTTATAGGAGTAGTTCCAGCCGGCGCCGGTGTGGTCCGGCATGCCGATCGGTACCGACGAGTCCATTGCCGAAGCCTGGTTGAGCTCCACCTGGTGGATCAGGGTCGAGTACGGGACGGCGTACGACAGCGCCTGGCGCACGAGTTCGTTGTTGAACGGCGGGTCCTGCTCGTTCATGCCGAAGAAGACGATGTCCTCGCTGAGGTTGGTGTGCTCGGTGACGAGAGGGCTCCTAGCAAGCGTCTGCAGGGCAAGCGGCGACAGGGCGAGCGCGACCTGGACGCCGCCGCTCTCCACGAGCTGCTGGCGCACCGAGGCGTCGGTGATGAACTTCAGGATGACCTTCGCGTAGTGGGGCTTCGGTCCCCAATAGTGCGGGTTGCGCACGAACACGGCCTGGCTGGCGGGATCGAGCGACTGCAGTTCGTACGGTCCGCTGCCCAGTTCGTGGCTGTTCCAGTAGGTGCCGGACGCCTTGGCCGCTACCTTCGCGTCGAGAATCGAGAACGGGTACATGGCGATGATCGAGAGGAACATGGAGTCGGGATGGGACAGGGTGATCTTGACCTCGTAGGGGTTCACCGCAGCGACGCTCTTGATGGCGCCCTCTGTCGCGAGGAAGCTCAGGTTCCCGGTGGCCTTCATGCCCTTCTGGTAGGTCCAGACGACGTCGGCGGCCGTAACGGGGTCGCCGTTCGAGAACTTGGCGTTGTGCCGTAGGTAGAACGTGTACACGGTGTGGTCCGCGTTGCTCGTCCAATGGGTCGCAAGCATCGGCGCGTACGCGTTGAGGGTCCCCTGGGTCTGCTTGCCCACCTTGACCTGCGCGTAGGTGATCAGCTGGTCGTAGACATTGAGGATCATCGCGTCCGACGTGAGGTCGTACGCCAGCCACGTGTCGAGTGTGCGGGGGCTGCCGGGATAGGCGATGACGAGCGGGGTACTGGCCGCCTGCGTGGCGGCCGGAGCGGACACGCTGCCGAGCAGCAGGGCCGCCACGGCTGCGAGGCTGCCGACTGTCCCGCGGAGCGCTTTCTTCAGCATCTGCGTTTACCTCCCGGATTCGTAGTCGCGAACGTATGGCCGGTCTTCTTGCCGTGCGGGGCACGGCGGCATCGGTCGGGCTGGCGGGCAAGCCCCTATCATCCCAGCGTGGGCTTGGGTGCGGCGAGCGGGCCGACGACCACCACCCGCACCCGGGTGGCGTTGCCGGGCATGTAGGCGAGGGGTATCTCTTCGACCTGGACGACCTCCAGGCGGTCGGGATCGGCACCCGCGCGTACCGCCTCGGCCTCGGCGAGGGTTTGCGCCTCGGCCAGCACGTCCTCGCGCTGCCTGCCCTCGAGGGCGTACACGCGGTCGGTGCGGCCGGACACCTTGGCGATCGCGGCGCCGATCGCGTTGGCGACATCGTAGTGCTCGGGCCGGCGCACCTGAGTTACCCCTTCGAGGCGGTCGGGAAGAAGCGCACTGCCGCCACCCACCGCCACGAGAGGAACGTCCTGGGCGCTCGTCTTGATGCGGTCGATGCTCTCCTCCACCATGGCGATGCCGCGGGCGTAGGCGCGCTGTGCCAGATCGGTGTCCACCTCGGGACGATGCGTGCCGATACGAGCGGCTCCGACCGCGTTGGCGACGTCGGTGAAGGTGAGGGTACCTCCGCCGAACGAACGTCCCTCCAGCACCAGACGGTGGCCGAGGCTGCGCGGCCCCACGGACACCGAGGATGGGTCGCCCTTGACAAGCGAGCCACCTCCCAGCCCGAGCGAGATGAGGTCGGGCATGCGGAAGTTGGTGCGTACCCCGCCCACCTCGACCGCCATCGACGACTCGCGCGGGAAGCCGTTGCGGATCACGCCAACGTCGGTCGAGGTGCCACCGACGTCGATCACCACCGCTTCGGTCACGCCCGACAGGTAGGCGGCGCCGCGCATGGAGTTGGTAAGTCCGCACGCGACGGTGAGGATCGGGTAACGCATGGCGTAGTCGAGCGTCATAAGGGTGCCGTCGTTCTGGGTCAGGAACAGTTCGGCGTGGACGCCGGCCTGCTCTACAGCATCTCGGAAGGCGCTTGCGGCCCGCCGTGCCACGTTCGTCACCGCGGCATTGAGGACCGTGGCGTTCTCGCGCTCGAGTAGGCCGATCGAGCCGATCTCGCTCGAGAGGGAGACCGGCAGGTCGGGCCAGCGCGTGCCGACGAGATCTAGCACCGCGAGCTCGTGGTCGGCATTCACCGGCGAGAAGACCGACGAGACTGCAAGCACCGAGATGTCGGCGCGCACACGGTCGACGAAATCCGCCACCGCGTGGAGATCCAAGGCCGCGATCTCCCGGCCATCGAACTCGAAGCCGCCGCGCACCACGAGGGACTCCTGGTCGACCGCCCGCCGGAGATCATCGGGCCAGCTGGTGAGGGGCGGAATCGCCAGCGTGGCGGGAGCGCCGATGCGTACGACACCGACCCGGTTGAGATTGCGCCGCTCGATGATGGCGTTGGTCACCTGGGTGGTGCCCAGCATGGCGTGGGTGATGTCGGACGCGCTGCGGCCCGAGGCGGAGAGCACCTCGCGCACGGCGATCCGGATCGAGGTCACCACGTCGTCGGTCACGGGCCGTTTCACCTTCGCGACTACGGACCCGTCGGGGGAGACGATGACCGCGTCGGTGTTGGTGCCGCCGACGTCGACGCCGAGTCGATAGCTCATGCGACACCGCCTTCTTGGAACGGCACGTAGTCGAATTCGTAGCCGAAGTAGCGCGGACCGGCGATCTCGAGCCCTCTTGGCGTGCGCCACACTTCGTGGCAGGGCGTGGTCACGACCACCACGCGCTGTCCGTAGGTGAGGCTTTCGGTGGTGATCGGGCGGATGGTCTCCTGGTCGAGAACGCTGATCAGGTCGGGTACCATGGCCACCGGACGCCCGTCCCGCACGGCGAGCAAGTTCTCGTTCTGGAACTCGACGCGCAGGATACTACCACTATCCGGGCCATGCCCCTCCATCGTGGCGGTGCCGCGCGTGAACCCCCCGGTGGTGCGCCGTAGGACGTCCCGGATCTTTCCACGGAAGAGGACGGCGCCGCGCATGCGCTCGAGAAGACGCCGGATTCGCTCGTCGGCCCCTTGACCCGGCGTTCCGACGATATGACCGATCTCAATGGCGAGGCTCATCGTGCCGCGGATCGCCGCCTGCCGCACCTGGGCCGTAGTCACCGGGTACGGGGCGGCGAGGGCGCTTCCGCCCATCTGCACCGTGGCCACGCGCGCCAGGGCCTCCGTCCACTTGTTGTTGATCGTTTCGATGGTGACGGAGTTGCCCTTGTCGTCCACAAGCACCATCGGGGTGGCGGACACGCCGTGGATCGTGAAAGAGGTCATCTGCACTTCGGGGAAGGCCCGTCCCATGCTGTCGGCATCGACGAGCGGCAGACCCAGTTCGGCCGCCAGCGCGAGCGGGACAATCGAGTTCAGGCCGCCGGCCTCGATCGACATGATGGCCACCGTCTTCCGGTCCAGCAGCCGCTCCAGGGCTGCGAGCGCCTTGCGCATCTCCGAGCCATTGGGAATCTTCTCGACGATCACCGTCGGAGCGCCGATCATGGCCGCAGGAATCACGAGGCCTTCTTGCGGCAACTCATCCACGGCCAGCATGGTGATCGGGCCGTGGGCCGCCACCGCCGCTTCCGCCATCAGGCGGCCTATGTACGGGTCGCCGCCGCCACCGGTGCCGAGGACAGTGGCACCAATGGTCAGGGCGGCGAGGTCGTCATGGTTGATGGTGCGCATTGAACCATGCTCCTCTATCGTGATGGACTGGGTGCAAGGGGGGGTCTCCGGGAAGCTTGGCAGCAGATTGGGGGGACGATCTCTGCCCGTCCTGAAGCGGACGGGCGGCGCGCGGCTGATCGCTGTCGGCCCGATGCCGGCCATGCCCAGCGGTGCCCGAACTGCTGTGTCGCGGAGCAATTTCCACCCCTCTCATACGCGGATAGCCGCACCATGTGCCGCAGCGTTGGCCGAATGCCCACGTGCTCTCGGTACCGGCAGTTGCGCTGTTGGGCAGGTGTCGTACGACCTGTAGGGCTTTCCCTACAGGGCCACCCGGCACATTCGGCAATGTGCACGAAAATCGTCGTCAGTTTTGGTGCGTCGTGTTGGGCTCGGGCAGAGCGCGCACCAGCAGGTGCAGGACCAGTCGGACGCTTGGGTCGCTCAGGTCGATACGCAGGAGTTCCTCAATGCGACCAAGACGGTAGTTCAGCGTGTTGCGATGGATACCCAACTGGCGGGCGGCCGCGGACTTGTCGCGCGCGTTGAGGTGGACGCGGAGGGTCCGCAGGAGGTCGGCCGAACTGTGGCGGTCTTCCTGGATCAAGGGGCGCATGAAATCCTCGGCCAGATCGTGTGACCGTGGCGACGACATCCACCCATAGAGGAAGCGGTGAATGCCGAGGTCGTTGAAGTGGGTGATGGAATCGGGGCCGAACTGGCTCGTCCCGACGAGGAGGGCCTCCCGCGCTTCCTCGAAACTCTTGCGCAAGCCGCCGGAACCGGCATACGCGAAGCCGACCCCCGCCGAGATGCTATCCACGCCGTAAGATCTGAGCAACTGTTGGAGGTCGGCCCGCAGGTCGGCCATCGCTGCATATGCCTGGTTCGGCTCGCGGTCACGTCCTTCACTCTCGGCGATCAGCACGAACTCGTCCGAGTGGGGGAGCACCCATACCCGCAAGAAGCGGCGGCGTGCGCTACTCTCGAGGCGTTCGACGATGTCGTGCTTGAGGTGCAGGATGCGCACTTCGTTCATGTCGGGGCGGTGTGACACGGTGGTGAAATCGTCGATATCCCAGAGGGCCGCGAAGTGCTTCCTGCCGAGGTCCAGGCCGAAGTGCTCGGCGGCCCGGATGACCGAGCCACCTGGCGACTCGCTCACCAGTAGCTCGAGCAGGAATTCGCCCCGCACCCTGATGTTAGACTCAATCGCTACAACCTCGCGGTCGATGCGCATCGCGACGAGAGAGGCGACGTGCCGCAGGAGGTCGGGCAACACCTCGTCGTCGAGATCGTGGGGGAGGTCGATCACGAGCGCTGTGCCCAGGCCCTTACCCCAGGGCAACTCGACAGTGTGCCGATACGGTTGTTCTGACACGGCAGGATCGACAGCGGCGTCGGCGAACGCGATCCGTCCGCCCAGGACCCTGCCGGCGCTGTCCAGATAGGCTTCGAGCGACGGGGCGGCCAGCCATGCGTCGAGAAGGGCGCTCTTCAGATCGGCGACGCGCTTCAGATCCGCGAGGTGCAAGGCGTCGATGTGCCGTCGCCACGTCCGCAGCGACTCGTCCAGCTGTTCGATTGCGATCGTCACGAGCGTTAGGTCGAGGCGCGCGGCGAGGAGGCGGGTGGACGCCATCAGCCGTCCATGAGGCCCCACCTGCCCGCGCGGTACCACGAGCCCTGCCGCTCCCTGCCGGTGAAGTTCGAGCAGCAGGGTATCGAGAAGAACCGAGCCCAAGCTGTCGAGGTCCGGCAGGACCCACAGGATTCCGCGCGCGGCTGGCGGCAGTGCGAGGGAAAATAGCACGCGGACGTCTTCGACCTCTTGCCCGCCCTCGCTGCCAGCGACAACGCGCGCGGCGGACCGTTCGGGGTCGAGAAGCGCGAGAAGTTCGGCAACGCTGGTACGCACCCCGCAGGCCTTCCCTCCGGCGGTGTCTCCACCACCCTGGACGTAAAGTTACATTCGCGCCGGTGCGTTTCGTTCCCTTGGAAGGCGTCCGCGGCAGAATGGACCTTGGGCGGCCCACACGGCAAGGAAGTCCCGCCGCTTCGCACCCTCCGCTCGCTTCGCTTTCGGGGTGCGAAGGGCTGCCTTCTCCTTGCCTCTGCCTGCCGGGGTGCGGTATATCCATCACGTTTCGTCCCGAAGGTGTCAACGGCCAATGCCCGCGTCTTCTCACGTCTGGTGGACGAGCAGAGCGCAGAGGCAATCGAGGTTGCCCCCAAAGCCGGGATCACGGTCTACATCCGCATCCAACACCCGCAGGGCGGTTTGCGCGTCATCTCCATTTGTAACGGCCCCACGGGCGGCATCGACATGTCTTGTGGTGTCGTGTAGCAGAGGGTATCGAGGAGGTCGTGCGGCAGCAGATCCTTAATTGGTTGCGGACTCCCGTCTTGTTTGCCGAATAGCTCCGCCGGACAGCGAACACCACACTGATCGAGGGTGAGATGGATCGGCACAAGGAAGCGGGCGTGACAGTGAGGAATATGCCTACGTTGGTTCTCAAGCTGTGTCTTGGTCGGGGATGCGCGCCAAATGAAAGATTTGATACGTCTGCCACATGGGAAGTCGCTTCGGGGAAGCCGCCGGGATTCATCTCTTTGGTGGATCGCCCGGCCGCTTGCCGTCGCATATGTTGTCTTGGCCGCCCTGGTCGGTGTCTTGGCCGGTGGGTCAACATGGCAGGACCTGGTGCGTACCCTGGGCTTAGAACTCGTACTGCTGGCGCTGGTGCTCTGGGTCGCTCACCGACTGGTCATAAAGCGCGTACTCGATCCTTTGCGGCACAGGGCGCAGGTGGACGAACTGACCGGCCTACTGCGTGCCGGCGAGTTCTGGGCGCAGGCTGAAGCGCAACTTGATGCCGCATATCGCGCTCACGCGGTGGTCTCGTTCGTGTTTCTTGACCTTGACGACTTCAAGCAGGTCAACGACACGCTGGGGCACCATGCGGGGGACGCGGTTCTGCGGGAGATGGGTCGCCTCCTGCGCGATCACGTTCGCGCGGGCGACATTTTGGGACGGTTGGGTGGCGAAGAGTTCGGCTGGCTTCTGATAGATACGGATCCTGATGCAGCGCGGCATGCCGCAGAGCGGCTGCTCGACGGCTGCAAAACGACCGAAGTTGAAGGTGTGCATGGCTTCACCTTTTCGGCGGGAGTGGCGGCGATCACGGGGATGGAGCGCGACACTGTCAGCGTATGGGACCTCGCGCGCGAGGCGGATCGGGCGCAGTACCGAGCCAAGGATTCGGGCAAGGGCAGGGTCACACTCGCTTCGACCTAGCCCATGTCTCCTGCCGGGCTGCTCCGGCCTTGGCGTTTTGATGATTCGGCAAGATCCGAATGACAGCAGCTACGACGCACCGACGGCAGATGTGGCCAGACTGCAAGCAACACGCAAGATTGGTTGCGGCGGACGGCCCGGTGTGAGTGCCCGTTCCAGTGGAGACATTGGCCGAATTCCGCCGGTGGCATCGCGTGCGGGTGCATGCGCTCTTCAGCTCCGCCCTGCGAGACGACGGCAGCGAGCAAAGCGATGTGGACGTGCACATCGAGCCGGGCCCCGACCACTGGCATAAAAGCGCTGGGCTCGTGCAAATGCAGTCGGAGCTTGAGGCCGTCTTTGGTCGCAAGGTCGACCTCGCGTACAAGCATCCGCCCAGGAGGTGCATTCGCAAGACGTTCTTGGGCGGAGATCCACGGCTACGCAGAAGACCTTGAGATTGTGTGGAACGTGCTCCCGTGAGTGTTCGAGGTCGACCTTCCCTGCCTGAGTGACCAGCTTGAGCAGGTGCTATGCTGAACGCAAGCATGTCGGCAGTCACCACGTGCAAGAGCGCTTGGCGGGCAGGAAGGCTGGCCAGGCTACTTCGGACACGAGCCGAAGCGGCCTTTCTGCAAATCTTCTGTTGCGGGGGCAAGTGGATGAAGGCAGTTGGCATTGTCGGCGGCATGGGACCCGAAGCCACAGCCGATCTCTACGCGAAGATCATACGGAACACCAAAGTGGAGAGAGACCAGGATCACATCCGGGTCGTCATCGACTCGAATCCGGCGATTCCGGACCGGACGGCATTCATCCTCGGCCAAGGCCCTGACCCGAGGCCGGCCATGATTGCAGGAGCCCGCAACGTCGTGGCCATGGGCGCGGAGATTGTCGCTGTTCCTTGCAACACGGCACACTTCTTCCACGACGACATCCAGCAGGCCGTTCACGCGCAGGTTCTTCACATCATGCAGCTGGTGGCGGCGCATCTGCAGGGGAGAGTCCGCCGGGTCGGACTGCTGGCGACGTCGGGCACCTTGCGCACCGGGCTGTACGAAGCGGCGCTGCAGGCCGTTGGGGTGGAGACCGTGGTGCCAGACGGCCCAGGTCAGGAGCGGGTGATGCAGGCGATCTACCAGGGGGTTAAGGCTGGCAGGATCGACGCCGCGCGCCAGGACATCCTGCCGGAGGCGGAGGCACTGGTCGCGCGAGGGGCGGAGGCTGTGATCGCCGGCTGCACGGAGGTGCCGCTGGTGCTGCACGGCGGCGACATACCGGTTGAACTCGTGGACGCCACGGATGTTCTTGCGCGTGCGTGCGTGCAAGCAGCCGGCGGTGCACTGCGGCAAGCCGCCTACGGAAGGCCGTGAACGCGTCGTTGCCGGATTGATCAGACTTTTCGCCGGCGCGGACACCCCTCCCGCGGCGCCCGCTCACCTCTCGGCGGACCATGGCGCAAGCCGGGATTCATGCCTACCCTGCCGCTGGCGCGCCAGGGTGGAGCTGGGTCAAGCGGCGCCAGAGCGTTCTCTCACATCCCAGAACGTCGGATATCTCAGCGGCGAATCGCAGGGAGGCTGCGCGAGCGTGCGGAATTCCGAGAGCGGAGGTGCTCTTTTGTGCAGCGGACAGCGATGGCCGAGCCCACGGCCCGGATGATTGCGGGCCGGCCAAAGACGAAGCTTTTGGCAAAGCGGCCGCGCCGTTTCCCGTCGCCCTGCCTCGGCGTACGTTGGGCGGGCCTGCCGACTGGCTGCACCGCTGGCAGCCTATGTTGAACGAGGTTCGGCTGGAGCTGACAAGGGCCCAGGTACTCACGTTCAGGCGGCAGGTTGGCGCACTCGAGAAGCGGCTTCCGCAAGGGGAGTCAGCGCTTCGGCACGCGGCTTGGGCCGGGCTGCAGGACAGCATGCCGCGAGCCGCGCTCCTGTCAATCCATGCGCGGGTGGAGAAGACAGAGCCATCCACATGGCAGGATCCTTCGCTTGTTCAGATCTGGGGGCCGCGGTTCAACGTCTTCGTCGTCGCAAGGCGCGACCTCGCGGCCTTTTCCCTCGGGACGCTTCCCGATGACGCCAAGGGCCGAGCGAGGGCGCAGGATCTCGCCGACCGCCTCGAGACAGTGTTGGCCGGCGGTCGCATGCTCTACGGGGACGCGGGGCGGGCGCTTGGTGTCCACCCTAACCGGCTCAGGTACGCGGCCGCGACCGGCCCTGATCAGGTGGGATGGTGCCCAGCAGCCGACCATCTGGATGGTGCAGGCCCCCGAGATGGACGCTCGCGCGGCTCGCCTCGAACTCGCTCGCCGATACCTGCACATTTATGGGCCCACAACGCCGGAGGCATTCGGTCGGTGGGCGGGAATCGGCCGTCGCCGCGGCGGCGAGGCGTTCTCTTCGCTGCGCGCATCGCTCACGCCGGTGCGGACACCGATCGCAGACGGATGGATCCTTGAGCAGGACGAGGCCGCCTGCCGCGCTGCAACCGGGCCTCCGGCGCCTGCGCGACTGCTGCCGAGCGGCGACGCGTATTTACTCCTGCAAGGGGATGATCGCGCGCTCCTTGTGCCGGACGCGGATCGGCGGCAAGAACTCTGGACACCCCGCGTCTGGCCCGGTGGCCTCCTGGTCCGTGGAGAGGCGGCGCGCGGATGCCGTGATGACCGTGCGCACGTGGCGCAGACTCTCCGCGGCGGAGCGGGATGCGGTGGAGAGCGAGGCGGGAGCCTTGCCGCTGCCCGGTATCGGAGGACGCATGACGGTTCGCTGGGAAGGCGCATCCCGGGACGACTGACCTTTAGCATCGCGCTCCGCTTGGAGGAGGTGTCGAAGCATGTATGAGGCCATCGGCTATCGCCACGCGGCCGCGACGGCGCATCCCCTGGCCACTAGGGCGGCGGCCGGCGTGCTGCGGGCGGGGGGTACGGCCGTAGACGCCGCCATCGCCGCCAATGCGGTTCTGGCGGTGACCCAGCCTGACGCCTGCGGCCCGGGCGGTGATCTCTTCGCGCTGGTTTACACGCGGGGAAGCGGAGCCATCCAAGCCTACCTGGCAGCGGGGCCCGCAGGGTCGCGGGCGGATCGCCAAAAGCTGCGCGAGCGGTTCGATCGCATTCCGCCGCGCAGCGCCATGGCCGTCACCGTGCCTGGCGCAGTTCGCGGTTGGGAACTGATGCACCTTAGGCACGGCCGCATGGCATGGCGGGACCTGTTCGAACCCGCCAGCGAGATCGCCGACCGCGGCTATCCCATTACCCGCAAGGTAGCCGAGAGCCTGGCCCTTGCCGAGACATTCGCCGACGAGGCTCTCCTGGCCGCCTTCCTGCCTTCGGGACCACCCAAGCCAGGCAGCCTGCTGCAGCATCCGCAGCTCGCGGCCACACTGCGGGCGATCGGCAAGCACGGTGCCGACTGGTACTATGAAGGCCCGTTTGCCAAGGCGCTTGCCGAGACTCTGGCGGCGAGCGGGGGCTTTGTGACCGTGCAGGACATGTCCGCCTTCCGCGCAGAGGAGGCGATACCCCTCAAGGCGACATACCGGGGCCGCACCGTGTGGGTCACGCCGCCGCCCAGCCAGGGTGTCGCACTTCTGCTCGAACTGCGCATCCTTGAGGGCTTCCAGCCAGCCGCCGACAGCTACGAGGACCCGCGCTGGCTTCACCTGTCCGTCGAGGCGAAGCGCCGGGCGTTCCTGCTGCGCGACCGCCTGCTTTCGGATCCTGCCGCAACGCCGCGCGACTGGCAGGCGCTGCTCGCCGACGAGACGATCCAGACGGCGCGCGCCGACATCGACGAGACGATGAGCCGCCTGCCGTCAGGGGCCATCCTGCCCGGCGACACCACGTTCCTCTGCACGGTCGACGCGGAGGGCAATGCCTGCGCCTTGGTGCAGAGCCTCTACATGGGCGTCGGGAGCGGCGTCATGGTGCCTGGATACGGCGTCCACCTGCAGAACCGGGGCTGCTACTTCAGCCTCGAGGATGATCACCCCAACTCGCTCGCACCCGGCAAACGGACGGCGCACACGTTGATGGCGGCGCTGGTGACCGAACGGGATGAGCTTGTCGCCGCGCTAGGCACGATGGGGGGCGACGGTCAGCCGCAGACCCTGCTGCAGGTGCTGAGTCGCATATACGACTTTGGCGAGGAGATCGACGGGGCCGTCAGCGCTCCTCGCTGGTTGGATGGCGGACTGGGCCCGCCTGGCCTGCAACTCGAGGCCGACCTCGCGCAGGTGGCTGCCGAGCTGCAGGCCCGTGGCCACGCGGTGCAGGTCGGTGCCCGACGGATGCACGCGATGGGCCACGCCCAGGCGATCGTGCGCAGGCCGGACGGGCTCTGGCGCGCGACGGCGGACCCGCGTGGGGATGGCATCGGCTGGGCCGAGTGAGCTTCGCATTGGCCCCGCTGCGGGGCGACGGCGGCTCAGGCCTGCAGCCGGATGACAGGATCTGGCTGGCGCGAAGAGAAGTTCCCGTTACATGAGGCGCGGACTGGGGGCGGGACATGGACTTCTCGCTGAGCACGGACGACCGGGCGATTCAATCTCTCGCGCACGACTTCGTCCGCCGTGAGATCGTGCCGGTGGCCGCGAGACACGATCTGCTCGCAAGTTTCCCCCATGCTGTGGTGGCGAAGGCGCGCGAACTTGGTCTCATGAATCTCGGCCTTCCGCCAGAGTATGGCGGATGCGGGGCCGGGGCCCTGACCGTGGCGGCGGTCGCCGAGGAGCTTGCCTGGGGCTGTGCGGGCATTGCGGCCTGCATCATGCTCAACGACATGGTGGCGCTGCCACTGCTCCTTGCGGGCACATCGGACCAGCAGGCGAAGTACTTCGACCTACTGCGCGGTGGAGTCGCTGCCTACGCACTGACCGAGCCCGATGCGGGCTCCGATGCGGCGGCCATCGGTACGCTGGCGACGCGAACTGCACGGGGCTATCGCCTGACCGGCCGCAAGACCTGGATCAGCCATGCGCCGGAGGCTGGCTTCTTCGTGGTCTTCGCGAAGACCGACCCCGAGGCGGGAAGCCACGGCATCAGCGCATTCCTGGTCGATCGCGCCTTTGCGGGTGTCAGCGTTGGCACCCCCCTGCCGAAGATGGGTCAGCGGGCGTCGTCGGCAGCCGAGCTAACGCTCTCGGATGTTGAGGTGCCCGCCGAGGCACTCCTGGGTGCCGAGGGGGAGGGGTTCACCCTGGCCATGAATGTATTCGACCGTTCGCGTTCGATGGTCGCCGCCTTCGGCGTGGGCGTCGCCCAACGCGCTCTCGATGAGGCGGTGGCGTATGCGGACACCCGCGTTGCCTTCGGCCGCCCGATCAAGAGCCACGAGGGCATAGGTTTCAAGCTGGCGGAGATCGGCATGCGCACCGAGGCAGCGAGGCTGCTGACCCAGAAGGCCGCCTGGCTTGCCGACGCTGGCCGTTCGAGCACCCTTGCGGCTGCGTACGCGAAGACGTTCGCCGCAGATACCGCCATGTGGGCGGCGGTGGAGGCGGTACAGGTGTTCGGCGGCCACGGCTACAGCCAGGACTACCCAGTCGAGAAGCTGATGCGGGATGCGAAACTGCTGCAGATCTACGAAGGCACGAATGAGATCCAGCGCGTCGTCATGGCGCGAGAACTGACGGGAGGACGAGCATGGCAGAACCGGTGATCCTGGACGCCTGCCGCACGCCGATCGGTCGGCGCGGCGGCAGTCTGCGCGGCGTACAGCCGACCAGCCTCTATGCGCATGTCCTGAACAAGCTCATCGAGCGCACGGGAGTCGAACCTTCTCTGGTGGACGATGTCATCACCGGTTGTGTAACGCAGGCCGGCGAGCAGGGGGCGAACATCGGCAGGCTCGGCGCCCTGCTCTCGAACCTGCCGTCCAGCGTGCCGGCGACGACGCTGAACCGCATGTGCGGCTCCTCGCAACAGGCGGCCCATTTCGCCGCGCAAGCGGTGGCCGCGGGTGACGCGACATACGTCATCGCCGGCGGTGTCGAGTCGATGACCCGGGCGCCGATGTTCAGCGACATCGGTGGCGGGTTCGAGCGCCTGGATCCCGACCTTCTCAAAAAGTACGAACTCGTCCATCAGGGCGAGTCGGCAGAGAGGATCGCGAGCCAGTACGGCCTTGGCCGGACTGCGCTCGACGAATTCAGCCGCGAGAGCCACCGCCGGGCCAGCCTCGCAAGGCGTGAAGGCCGCTTCGACCGTCAGATCGTTCCTACCCCGGGTCAGGACCAGGACGGCCGCCAACGACTGCTGACGTACGACGAGGGAGTGCGGGAGGAGACCAGCGCGGAAGCGATGGCGGCGCTGCGCTGCGTGTTCCGGCCGGATGGGGTCGTTACCGCGGGCAATTCGAGCCAGATCTCCGACGGTGCGGCCGCCGTGCTGATCGCCAATCGGGAGGTCGCGCAGGTGGACGGTCTTCGCCCGCGCGCCCGGTTTCGGGCCAGGGTCGTGGTCGGCGACGATCCGACACTCCAGCTTCTCGGCGTGATCCCCGCGACCAGGAAGGCCCTGGCACGGGCGGGCCTGTCTATCGCGGACATCGACGTGGTGGAGATCAACGAGGCGTTCGCCAGTGTGGTTCTCGCCTGGCGCGCGGAGATCATCCCCGCTGGCGCCGACACCCTCTTCGAACGCGTAAACCCGAACGGCGGGGCAATTGCGCATGGTCATCCGCTTGGCGCGACGGGAGCGGCCCTCCTGGCGAAGCTCGTTTGGGAGCTCGAGAGGCGGGACGGGCAGTTCGGCCTGCAGGTTATGTGCATCGGCCACGGCATGGCGACAGCCACCGTGATTGAGAGGATGTAGGTCAGGGAGGGGTGCCCGGTGCAGAGCGAGGGGCTTGTCGCCATCGTCACCGGCGGGGCCTCGGGGCTCGGTGCGGCTACGGTCAGGGAACTCCACGCCGCAGGGGCGAAGGTCGTGATCGCGGACTTGAACGAAGGGGCGGGTTCGGCGCTCTCGGCGGAGCTTGGGCAGGATGTCGTCTACGCGTCCACCGATGTGACCGACGAGACATCGGTGCTTGGGGCGATCGCCGCGGCGGAGAGCCTCGGTCCCCTCGGCCTCCTGGTGAACTGCGCCGGTGTAGGCATTGCCCAGACGGTGCTGGGGCGTGAAGGCGCTCGCCCTCTTCAGGACTTCGCGCGGGTCGTCCAGGTGAACCTGATCGGCACCTACAACGCCATCCGCCTGGCGGCCGACGCCATGCGCAAGAGGAAGCCCGGCCCGGACGGCGAGCGCGGCGTCATCGTGACGACGGCCTCTGTGGCGGCGTTCGAGGGTCAAATCGGCCAGGCCGCATACAGCGCCTCGAAGGGAGGCATCGCTTCGCTGACCTTGCCCCTCGCGCGCGAGTTTGCGCGTTACGGCATCCGAGTTGTCGCAATTGCCCCGGGCATCTTTGACACACCCATGCTGGCGGGTCTCCCGGAAGAGGCGCGCCAGTCGCTGGGCCAGCAGGTGCCAT
>JAJZQO010000043.1 GCA_021847575.1 Bacillota bacterium
ATGGTTCCTGATGTCCGCCTGCTCGTCGCCCGCGAGGCGGTCGCGCGCGATCTTGAGCGGCCCCGCCGCCGCAACTTTGCGCGTGGCCGTCACAAACCTCTGCGGGTATGGGGCGCCGCCGTCCAGCGCTTCGACGACACCGATCTGGAGTCCAAGCACGTGCATAGGCAAAACTATCCCTCCGAAGGTAGCTGCTCACCATTTCGCGGCAGGAGGCAAACATCCCCTAAGCGAAGTGCGGACATCCAGGAGGTGGCATCCCTGCCCGAACTGCGGCGCGTCCTGCGCCTGCCGACCATCGTTTCGACAAGTGCAGGTCTCGCCTTCGCTGCCGTCAACTTCCTCGCCGTCATCCAGGTCGCCGACCTCGTCGCCGGCGACTCCGCGTGGCTCGCCATCCTGACCGCCGGGGTGCTCTGCCTGCTGGCGGCGGGCGTCTTCGGCGAACTCAACGCCGTGCTCCCGTCCGCGGCGGGCATCCGCCTCTGGACGCGGCAAGGCATCAGCGACCGCTTCTCGCTCGTCTTCACGCTGCTCTATCTCACGACCATCCTCGCCGTGATCGCCGCCGACAGCTTCATCCTCGCACAGGCCATCTCGGCCGGCATCCCGGCCATTCCCGGCATCCTCTGGATCGTCCTCTTCCTCACGCTCGCGCTTTGGTCCAACCTGCGCGGCGTCAAGATGGCCGGCCGCGTACAGGACGCCACGACCTTCGTGCTGCTCGGCTCGCTCAGCCTGATCGCGATCGCCGCGCTCGTGCACGCGCACCAGCCCTGGCACACGCCCTTCGCCCCAGGCGGCGGCTACCTGCAGGCCGTGGCCCTCGGCGTCTTCGTGTTCGTGGGCTTCGAGTGGGTCACGCCGCTGGCCGAGGAGGTCACCGACTCGCGCCTGATGCCGCGCGGCATGTTCATCGCGATCGGCCTGATCGCGATCGCCTTCGGGCTGTTCAGCCTTGCCGCCACGCACCTTTTGCCTTCCGGAACGCTGATGAACTCCCTCGTGCCGCAGCTCCTGGTGGGCAGGGCGGCGTTCGGCGAATTCGGCTTCTGGTGGATGCTGATCATCACCGTGATCACGGCCGGCACCACGTTCAACGGCAGCTTCGTGTCCGCATCGCGGCTCCTCTACGCCCTGGCGCGCGAACGCTCGCTGCCGCCCTGGTTCGCCGCGCTGAACGACCGCTTCGTGCCGATGCGGGCACTCTACGCGCTGTTCGGCGTTTCGGTGGTACTCGCCGTGATCGTCTTCGCCACCGGTGACTACCGCATCCTGATCAATGCCGGTGCGGCCCTCGAGGCGGTCATGTACGTCGTGGCCGCATGGGCGGTGATCGGGCTTAGGCGGCGCCAGCCGCGGGCGGAACGCAGCTTCAGGCTGCCTTTGGGCATCGGCCTCCCCGTCCTAACCATCGTGATCTTCCTCGTCCTCGCCGTGGGCGCCGCTACCAGTCCGTCCGGCATCCCCGGCCCCGTGCCATGGGTCCTCGTCCTGCTCCTGTTCATCGCTCTGTTGAGTTTCCTCTATGTCACGTTCTACGTGCCGAAGTTGCGCGCGCGGCGCCAGCGGCCGTCCGCCTGACATCGCCGCGAAGGAGGACACGCCGATGGCCTGGCCCGCCTGGCTCCCCGCTGCGTCGCCCCTGACCGATCTCGTCCGCGACCTATCCGCCCTGGTCGCCGTTCCGGCCCCGCCGCTGCGCGAGGAGGGGCGGGTGCAGGCGATCCGCGACTGGCTCACGGCCTGCGGCCTGCCCGCGCAGATCGACCCGACCGGCAATGTCGTCTTGCGCTGGGGGACCGCCCGGCGGCGCGCCATGGCCTTCTTGGCGCACGTCGACACCGCGCTCGACGTCGGGGTCGTGAAGCCGCGGCTGGCTGACGGTCGCCTCTACGGGCACGGCACGGCCGACAACGGCAGTGGCCTCGTGGTCCTCTCGCACCTTGCGGTGCTGGCATTTCGCAGCGGCCGAGAGCCGCGCCGTCCGATCTACTTCGTGTTCAACGTCGGCGAGGAGGGCCTCGGCGACTTGCGGGGCGCGCGCGGCTTCGTCGCCGAGCACAAGTCGGATCTCGAGGGTGTGGTCGCGCTCGACGGGCGGCTCGGCGACATTGTCTACCAGGGTATCGCGTCGCGGCGCCTCGACGCCGGGTTCGAAACGACCGGCGGCCACAGCTGGAGCGACTTCGGCAGCCCTTCCGCCATTCATCTGCTGGGGCAGGCCATCGCTCGCCTTGGCGACCTCTCGCTGCCGCACACGCCGCGCACCACACTGAACGTCGGTATCATCGAGGGCGGCAGCGCCGTCAACGCGATCGCCAGGGACGCCCACTGCCTGATCGACCTGCGCTCGGAGGACGTGCGCGTATTGCGCCGCCTGGAGAAGGACGTGCGCGTGGTGTTCCAGGATCTCGCCCGCATGCCCGTCAAGTTCCACTGCCAGTGCATCGGCGACAGGCCCGGCGGGACGGTCGACAGGGATCACCCCTTGGTGCACGACGCCACGTGGGCGCTGGCCAACATCGGCCTTGCGGCGAATCTGACGGCCGGCTCGACCGACGCCAACGCAGCCCTCGGCCAGGGCATCCCGGGCATCTGCTGCGGCGTCGGCCGCGGCGGCTTCGCCCATACGCCGGACGAATGGCTGGATGTGGCTTCGCTTGCAGACGGCATGGGCTTCGCGGCGGGCCTGCTGGACCGCCTGGCGCAACCGGTCTGATGCGCGGGGCCGATGCCGCCGGCTGTGTCATCGTGGACGGGGAAGGTCGGGTGCTGCTGGTGCACCAGACCTATCGGGAGATGCTCTGGGCGGTGCCGGGCGGGATTGTCGCCCCGGGCGAGGCAGCCTGGGACGCGGCCGAGCGGGAGTGCCGCGAGGAGATCGGCGTGACGCCCCTGTCAGCCCAGCTGACTGGGGTGTACCACCGTACCTGGAACGACAGCTATGTTTTCATCTTCCGCGCCCAGGACTTCACCGGCGTGCTCCAGCCCGACGGCGAGGAGACCGACGCGTACGGCTTCTTCCACCTGGATGCGGTTTTGTATCCGGTGACCACGTTCGCCCTGCAGCGCCTGCGCGACGCCGTGCAGTTCGACGGCCGCGTCAGCCTGCGCGAGGAGCACGAAGAGGACCGCCGCCTTGTCGGGCGGCGGCCGGATCCCTTGGCCTAGTGGCCGGTCGCGGCTGCGAAGAGGTCGAAGAACTCCGGAAAGGACACGGCCGCCGCCTCGGCGCCTTCAATGGCCACGCCCTGACGCGTGCGCAGGCTGAGGATCGCTGCCGCCATAGCGATGCGATGGTCGCCATGGCTCTCCACGACGCCGCCCTCGAGCATCTCGCGGCCTTGGATGCGGAAGCCGTCTTCAAGCTCCTCGAATGCGCCGCCGACCGCTTCGGCCATGCGACGGAGAGCTGCGATGCGGTCGGACTCCTTGACCCGCAGTTCGGCCGCGCCGCGAACCGTCGTGACGCCTTCGGCGCAAAGCGCCAAGGCGGCGATGGCTGGCAGCTCGTCTATCAGCGAGGGCACCTCGTCCCCGTCGATCTCCACGCCCGTCAGGCGGCCAGCCTGCAGCCTGACGTCGCCGCGGGGCTCGGGAGCCTCGTCCTCAAGCTCGATTTCCACCTGCAGGCCCATGCGCCGCAGCACGTCCAGCATACCCGTGCGGCCCGGGTTGAGGCCGATCCCCCTCACGGTGGCCTCGCCGCCCTGCACGAGAGCGGCAGCCGCAAGCAGGAACGCAGCATGCGAGATGTCGCCCGGCACCAGCACCTGTCCGGGCGAGCGCAGCTCCTGCCCGCCATGGATGCGTATGCTGTCTTCGCGGATCTCGACCTCCGCCCCGAACTGGCGCAGCATGCGCTCCGTGTGGTCGCGCGTCGGGCGCAGGTCCCGGAGCACCGTCTCGCCCTTTGCGTCAAGCGCAGCCAGCAGCACCGCCGACTTGACCTGCGCCGACGGCAAGGGCAGGGAGACCTCCCGTCCGACGAGCGACGCGGGCAGCACGGCAAGTGGCAGGACGTCGCCGCCATGGCGCCCCTCGATGCGCGCCCCGAGCAGGCCGAGCGGCTGCACCACCCGGCGCATCGGCCGGCCGCGCAACGACGCGTCGCCACTCAGGACGGCGAAGAGCCCCGATCCCGCGAGAAGTCCCGTGAGCAGGCGGACGAGCGTGCCCGCGTTCTCGCAGTCCAGGATACCGGAGGGCTCCTGAAGCCGGGCAGGCGGCCGCAGGACCAGGGTGTCGCGCCCTTGCACGTGCCGCACGTCGGCCCCGAGCGCCTGGCACACGCCGAGCGTCGCGTCCGTGTCCCGGGACCTGAGAGCCCCGGTGATCGTCGTCTCGCCTATGGCCCGCGTCGCGAGGAGGTAGGCACGGTGGGTCACGGACTTGTCGCCAGGCACCGTACCGTCGAAGCGGAAGCTCCCACCCGGCTCGAGAAACCGCCTCACGTCGGCTGGCGCTGCGCGATCGCGGCGATGCGTGCCACGTCCTGCATCATCTCGGAGAACTGGTCGAAACGCAGTTGCTGCTGCGCGTCCGATCGCGCGTGCGGCGGATCGGGGTGAACCTCGACGATCAGCCCGTCTGCGCCCAGGGCACACGCGGCCCTGGCGAGGGGCGCAACGAGGTTCGCGCGACCAGCCGCCTGCGACGGGTCGACGATGACCGGCAGGTGCGTCAGCTGCTGAGCCAGGGCCACCGCCGACAGGTCCAGCGTGAAGCGGGTACCCGGCTCGTACGTGCGGATGCCCCGCTCGCAGAGCACCACCTGGGCGTTGCCCTCGGAAAGGACATACTCTGCGGCCATCAGCCACTCATCGATGGTCGCGGACATGCCCCGCTTGAGCAGAACCGGCTTGTGGCTGCGCCCGACTTCCTTCAGGAGTTCGAAGTTCTGCATGTTGCGCGCGCCGATCTGGAACATGTCGGCGTAGGCGTCGACGATCTCGATGTGGCGCGGATCGAGCAGTTCGGTGACGACGGGCAGCCCGCTCGCCTCGCGGGCGGCGGCCAGCATGCGCAGGCCCTCGGCCTGCAGGCCCTGGAAGCTGTACGGGCTCGTGCGCGGCTTGTAGGCGCCACCGCGCAAGGCTGTGGCCCCCGCCTCACGCACCGCGACGGCCGTCCTCACGATCTGCTCCTCGTCCTCAACGCTGCAAGGGCCAGCAATGACGGCGAACGTCTCGCCGCCGAAGACGCAGTTCGGTCCGATCTGTACCCGGGTGCGCGCGGACTGGTGCACGCGACTCGCCAGCTTGTAGGGTGCGCCAACGGGCACGACCCGATCGACGGCGTCCAGCGCGAGCATGGCCTGCATCACCTCGTCGCGGCCTGAGGCGCTGCCGACCACGCCGATCACCGTGCGTTCAAGTCCCTCGGAAACGTGGGCGGAGAAGCCGAACTCCCGGATAGCGGCTACGACACCCTCGATCTGCCTGGGTGTCGCGCCCGCCTTCATCACCACGACCACTTGATCCACTCCTCGTCACCGTTTAACACTACCCCAGATTGTCAAGGCCGGATCGTATCGCGCGCACCTTGGCCCCGACGGCTTGGGCTCCGCCCTCCACCATGGCCTGAACAAGTGCCGAGCCGACGATCACGCCATCGAGGCCCCTTTGCCGCCAGAGTGCCGCCTGCTCGCCATCGCCGATGCCGAATCCGGCCAGGACCGGCGCGGCCGTGTGCTGGCGCAGCCGCGCCACAACCGGCAGGATCGATGCGGACTGCTCCAGGCGCTGCCCGGTGACGCCGAGCAAGGCCACGGCATAGACGAAGCTGTCGGCGGCGGCCGCGATCGCCTCGAGCCGCGGGCCCTGCGTCGTGGGCGCGATGAACGGGACCACTGACATGCCCTGCGCCTGGCACGCCTCGCGCCAGGGTGCGGTTTCCTCGAAGGCGAGATCCGCGACCACCAGCGCGTCGACGCCGGCAGAGGCCAAGTCCCGGACTGTCTCCTGGAGGCCATGGCGCAGGATGGGGTTGCAGTAGCCGAGAAGGGCGATCGGTGCCTGGGACCCGGCGCGCACCTGGCGCACCACCTCGAGCACCTCCGCCCTGCCTGTGTGCGGCAGGGCGCGCTGTGACGCCGCCTGGATCACGGGTCCGTCCGCGACCGGATCGCTGAAAGGCCAGCCGATCTCAAGGATGTCCGCACCGGCTTCGGCAGCGGCGACGAGCGCCTGGGCGCTCTGCACGGGCGACGGGTCGCCCGCGCAGAGATAGGCCATGAGCAGGGCTCGCCTGGCTTGGCCGGCTTCCCGCAGGGTATCCGCAAGGCGGCTCATGCGACTCCCTCCCGTTTGCGGATCGCGTCGAGGTCCTTGTCGCCCCTGCCGGAGACGACGACGACGATGGCGTCGCCCTCACCCGTTTCGCGCGCCACGGCGTCGAGCCGCGCAACGGCGTGTGCGCTCTCGAGCGCCGGGATGATGCCCTCCAGCCGCGACATGAGGTGCAGCGCGTCGAGCGCTTCGCGATCTGTCGCCGTCAGGTAGGTGACGCGTCCGCTGTCGCGCCAGAAGGCGTGTTCGGGTCCGACGCCCGGATAGTCGAGGCCGGCCGAGATCGAGTAAGCCTCCCGCACCTGCCCCTCCTCGTCTTGCAGGAGATAGCTGTAGGCGCCATGCAGCACACCGGGCACGCCGCGGCTGAGGGTCGCGGCGTGCTCCAGGCCGTCGAGCCCCTGCCCCGACGCTTCGACGCCATAAAGGCGGATGTCGGTGTCGACGAGGGGCGCCATGAGCCCTGCCGCGTTGGAGCCGCCGCCGACACAGGCGATGGCCGCCTTGGGCTCGCCGCCCAGGATGTCGCGGCATTGGCTGAGGACCTCTCGGCCTATGACCGACTGGAACTCGCGCACCATCGTCGGGAAGGGATGCGGTCCCACCACGGAGCCGATCGCGTAATGCGTGTCCTCCACCGTCGCCACCCACTCGCGCAGGGCGGCGTTCGTCGCGTCCTTGAGCGTTCCGGAGCCGCTCGACACAGGGTGCACCTGCGCACCGAGCAGCTGCATGCGGTAGACGTTCAGGGCCTGCCGCTCCACGTCGACGCTGCCCATGAACACGTCGCACTCGAGGCCGAACAGCGCCGCGGCCGTCGCCGCGGCGACGCCGTGCTGGCCTGCGCCTGTCTCGGCGATCAGGCGTCGCTTGCCCATCCGTTTGCAAAGCAGGGCCTGGCCCAGGGTGTTGTTGATCTTGTGCGCCCCCGTGTGCGCGAGATCTTCGCGCTTGAGCAGGATGCGACGGCCGAACTGGCGGCTCAGCCGCCTCGCCTCCGTCAACGGCGTCGGACGCCCGACGTAATTCGTCAGGAGCTCCTGCAGCTGCGCCTGGTAGCCCGGATCGGTACTGGCCTCGCGGAAGGCCGTCTCGAGTTCGCCCAGGGCGTGCATAAGGGTCTCCGGCACATACTGTCCGCCGTAATCTCCGAACCGGCCCTTCATCGCTCCGCCCCCTTCGCCTTGCGCACGAATGCAAAGATGCGCCCAGGATCCTGGTTGCCGCCGACTTCCACCCCGGAGGCCACATCGACGCCGTACGGCCGCACGAGGGAGATGGCCTCCGCCACGTTCTCGGGGCTCAGGCCCCCCGCCAGCACCGCCGCCCGCCGCTCGGCGAGGCGCCGCGCCGCCAGCCTGCTCACGCCGAGGCCACTGCCGCCCAGGAAACCTCCGTGGCGCCGGTCGAGATGCAGCAGTTCCCCGCGCGGCAACCGGCCTGGCGGCAGCCGGTCCTCGGCTCCGAGGTAGACCGTGCGCATCAGCGGCAGACCGAGGCGGCCCGCGGGCAGCCGCCCGCTCACCTGCAGCATGTCGATACCGACGACCGCCCGCAACTCCCGGATCTCGCCGATCGTCGGCCTGTGCACGACGCCGACCAGCGCGACACTGGAAGGCACCATGGCCCTGAAAGTCGCCGCCAGTTCCGGCGTCACCCGTCGCCTGCTCTCGGCGAAGATCACCCCGACCGCGTCGGCCCCCGCGGCGACAGCCGCCTCCACACCTTCCGCGGTGCGGCAGCCGCAGACCTTAACCCACATGGGTCTGCGCCCTGGCCCAGGCGTCGAGGAGCATGCCGTCCCGATCGAGCAAGGCCTCGCCGATCAGCACGGCATGGGCGCCTGCCCGTTCGGCCGCACGGATGTCCTCCATGCGGCGGTAGCCGCTCTCGGCGACGAGGGTCACGCCTGGCGCAACCTGCGGCGCCAGATCGAGGAAGACGCCCACGTCGCAGGCGAGGCTCGCGAGATCGCGATTGTTCACCCCGATCAGCCGCGCGCCGGCATCCTGGGCCTCGTGCAGTTCGCGCTCGCTGTGCACCTCCACAAGCGCCTTGAGTCCCCTCGCCTCGGCCTGCCCGACGAACAACGGCAGATCTGGGCCCAGGACGGCCGCGATCAGCAGCACCGCATCCGCACCGTAGGCGTAGGCCTCGTCCAGCTGGCCCAAACGGCTGACGAACCCCTTGTAGAGCAAGGGCAGGGACGTGAGGGCCTGCGCCTCCTGCAGGTCGGCGAGGCTGCCCGCGAAGCCCTCCGCCGCCACAAGGACCGAGATGGCAGCCGCGCCCGCAATCTCGTAGCGCCGCAGCACCGCCTCCAGCGACTGGTCGGGGAACGGGCCGTGGCTCGGCGAGCGCCGCTTGTACTCGGCGATCAGCCGGATGGGGCCCCTTGGCCCGCTCAGAAACGGCCGAAGTGGCGCCTGCCGCGCGGGGATCGGTCTGCCGGCGCGTTCGAGGTAGGCCTCGGACTCGGCCGCGGCGAGGTGTTCGAGCAGGTTCATCCGGCCATCTCCTGCTGCGCGAAGGCGATGAGCTGATCGAGGCGGTCTGCGGCCCGACCGCTGTCGATCGAGTCTTCGGCGAGCCGCAGGGCCTCCTTCAGGTCCGGTGCCAGAGCGCCTACGTAAATGGCGGCGGCGGCGTTCAGCAGCACGACGTCGCGACGCGGGCCCGTCTCGCCCCGCAGGACCGAGCGCGTGATCGCCGCGTTTTCCGGGGCCTCGCCGCCGGCGAGCGCAGCGATCGGCGCCGCCGCGAGCCCCAGTTCCTGGGCGTTCAGCGTCATCTCGCGCAGTTCTCCCGCCTTGACCTCGCAGACGATGTTGTCGCCGGCGAGTGTCAGCTCGTCCGCGCCTCCCGCCCCGTGCAGGACGAAGGCGTGCTCGCTGCCCAGCTCGCGCAGGGCCTCGGCCACGAGCCGCACGTGCTCGGGCCTGGCGACGCCGATCACCTGGCGACGCACTCCGGCCGGGTTCGCAAGCGGGCCGAGCAGGTTGAAGACCGTGCGCACGCCGAGCTCCTTGCGGGGAGCGGCCGCGTGGCGCAGCGCGCCGTGCAGCAACGGCGCGTAGAGGAAGCCGATGCCGATCTCGTCGACCGCCCGACCGGTGGCCGCCGGGGGCAGGTCGAGCCTCACGCCCAGCGCTTCGAGGACCTCGGCCGAGCCGCAGCGACTCGAGGCGGCGCGGTTGCCGTGTTTCGCCACGGCGCAGCCGGCTCCCGCCGCGACGAACGCCGCGGTTGTCGAGATGTTGAACGTGGCGAGGCCGTCGCCGCCTGTGCCGCAGTTGTCGATCGCGTCCGGGCGCGCGACCGGCACCGCGGTCGCGTGGCGGCGCATCGATCGGGCACAGCCGGCAAGTTCCGCCGCGCTCTCGCCCCGGAAGGCAAGGGCGACGGCGAACCCGGCGATCTGAGCCGGCGTCGCCTGTCCCTGCATCACCTCGTCGATGGCCGCCTCGGCCTCGTCCGCCGTCAAAAGCGTCCCGCGCAGGATCGCGGCGATCGCGTCCTTGATCATCCCCCGCACCTCCCAAGAAAGTTCTGCATCAGTCGCGGCCCCTCGAGCGTCGCGATGGACTCGGGGTGGAACTGCACCCCTTCCGCCATGCCGTCCATGGAGCGGATGGCCATCACCGTGCCATCCTCGCCTTCGGCGCTGATGCGCCATGGCGGGCGCACCGTCTCGCCTGCGATCGCGAGGGAGTGGTACCGCGTAGCGGCAAAGTCCTGGGCGATGCCCTGGAAGATGCCAAGGCCGTCGTGGCGGATGCGGGAAGTCTTGCCGTGCACGGGTGTCTGGCGACGCACCTCGCAGCCGGCGAGCAGGCCCAGCAGCTGGTGGCCGAGGCAGACGCCGAGGACCGGCTTGCGCGACAGGACTCCGGGCAGCAACTCCGGCAGGAGACCGGTCGATTCCGGTCTGCCCGGTCCCGGCGAGACGACGATGCCGTCCGCCTGCTCCATCAGGCGCGAGAGTTCCGGCGCATCGTTGCGTGCCACGACGACTTCCGTGACAGGGCTGATCATCTGGACGAGGTTGTAGGTGAACGAGTCGTAGTTGTCGACGACCAGGATCATGCCCCTGCACCTCCCGCGATCTCGAGCGCCTGGGTGAGCGCGTGCAGCTTGTGCTGGCACTCCTCGTGCTCTCGTGCCGGGTCCGAATCCTGCACGATGCCTGCTCCGGCCTGCAGGTAGGCGATATCCCCCACCTGGACGATCGCGCGGATGGCGATGGCGAAGTCGAGGTCGCCGTCCGCCGAGATGTAGCCGGCCGCCCCGCCGTAAGGGCCGCGCGCCACCGGCTCGAGCTCGTCGATGAGCTGCATGGCGCGAATCTTCGGGGCGCCCGTCAGGGTGCCGGCCGGGAAGGCGGCGACCAGGGCGTCGAGGCTCGAGCAGTCTTCGTGCAGCTCGCCCTCCACCTCCGACACGAGGTGCAGGACGTGCAGGTACTCCTCCACTGCGAAGCTGCGGCGCACCTCCACGCTGCCTGGCCTGGCGACGCGGCCAACATCGTTGCGGCCGAGGTCGAGCAGCATGAGGTGTTCCGCCTGCTCCTTGGGATCCGCCGACAGCTCCCCCGCCATGGCGGCCACGTCCTCGCTCCGCGCCGGGCGCGGCCGCGTGCCGGCGATCGGCCGGATGGTGACGCGTCGCCCGTCGACGCGCACCAGGGTCTCCGGCGAACTGCCGTAGAAGGAGAACCCGGGCAGATGGAGGTGGAACATGTACGGCGAGGGATCGATCGAGCGCAGGGCGCGGTAGACGGCGAGGGGAGACGCCTGCGTGCGGTAGGCGAGCCGCTGCGAGAGCACCAGCTGGAATACCTCGCCTGCGGCGATCACCTCCTTGGCGCGCCCCACTCCCGCCATGTACTCCTCGCGCGTCATGGACCGCGACAGGAGTTCCGGCCGACCCTGCGCCACAGCCGGCGCGCGCCTGCCGCGGCGGATCAGGCGCTCCATCTGGTCGAGCCTCGCGTTGGCCTCTTCCGGATGCCCCGTCTCATCGGCGACGATGAGGTGCGCAAGCCGCGTCACATGGTCGTACGCCACGATCTGGCGCGGCACGACGAAGTGCAGGGTCGGCAGACCCCGGTCGTCTTCGGGCTGCATGCCAATCCGCTCGAACTCGCGCACGACGTCGTAGCCGATGTAACCGACCATGCCCCCGAAAAAGGGCGGCAGTTCGCCGCTCGGGCGCTCGCTGCGGATACGCTCGAACAGCTCCCTGAGTTCCTGGAAGGCAAGAGCGCGCCTGCGCTCCGTCCGCCCGCCGTGCTCCAGCCGGATGGAGCCCTGGCGGGCCTGCAAGCGGTAGAGCGGTTCCCAGCCGATGTACGAGTACCGGCCGATGCTCTCGCGCGTCGGGGCGCTCTCGAGCAGGAAGGCACCCGGCCTGCCGGCTACCGCCTGATAGATGCCGATTGGCGTCTGCATATCCGACAACACCGCGCGATGGCGATAGACGACCCCCTGGCGTTCGGCCACGACCACGACTTCCACTCCCTCAGCAACAAAAAAAGCCCCCGTCCCGATCGGGACGGAAGCGAACTTCCGCGGTGCCACCCCAATTGGCCGAGGCCCACTCTGCCGGTACGGGACCGAGGTCCGATACCGCCCTCCGGATAACGGGGAGGTCCCGGCGGAGCCTACTCGACCCGAGGGTCATTCGGTCCGCAGCTTGCAGGCCCATTCCTTGGCTTCCCGCTGGCCGGATTCGCACCATCGCCGGCTCTCTTCGCAGCGTTCCACCAGTACTCCGCCCGCGCATCGCTGTTTGCTATTGCGGCTATCCTACGCTGAGCCGCGCCCCCTGTCAACAGCACAACGGCTCTAGACTGAAACCTGTGGGGTGCGATCCGTCCCAACGGCCGCGCCCGGACGCGGCTCGTCCGCTCGAGCTCCGCACGGGCAGGTCCAAGCTCACGGCAACCTCAGGATTATCTCTATACTAGATGTTGAGCCGAGCAGTTCAGGAGGTGCGCCATTGTCGAAGACGGCAGCGGTTGTGGCGGGCATGGTTCTCCTTCTCGGCGCGACAGCGGCCGGCTGCGGTGCGGCAGCGCAGCCGGGACACGCGGGCGGACCGGCCGCCGCCAAGCGTACCGCAAAGACCCGCAGCCCCCTTTACGCGTGGCGGAGCCATGTGCGCAACCGCTACCTGCCTGGCGACATCCTGATCGCCGACCGCGGCAACAACCGGCTGATCATCGTCAACCCCGAGAAGAAGATCGTCTGGGAGTATCCGACGCCAGGCGTGAAGACGAACTTCCCTTTCGTCGGCCCTGACGACGCCTTCTTTACGAGCGGCTATCGCGAGATCATCACGAACGAGGAAGACTCCAACACCATCGCCATCCTCAACATGGCGCAGCGCAGGATCGTCTGGACCTACGGCCGTTTCGGCAGGGGCGGAAGCAGCACGGGCTACCTGCACACACCGGACGACGCCTTCTTCCGACCCGGCGGCAACGGCGGCGGCGTGATCACGGTCGCGGACATCCGCAACCAGCGCATCCTGTTCATCGATCGCAAGACGCACGCCATCTTGAAGCAATACGGCACCACCGGCTACTCCGTGCACAATCCCCCGACTTCCTTCGCCGCCCCGAACGGCGATTTCCCGGCGCCGTCCGGCGGGATGCTCGTGACGGAGATCGACGGCTCGTACGTCGACCTGCTGACGAAGGCCGGCAAGCTGGTCTGGTCGCTCCATGTGCCGTTCCCGCATGCGAACACCCTGTATCCCTCCGACGCGAACTTCACCCCGCACGGCAACATCATCGTGGCGAACTACGCAAACCCGGGCGAGATCGTCAAGCTCTCGCCATCCGGCAAGATTCTCTGGGACTACTTCTTCGCGAGCGGTCCTGGCGCCCTCGACAATCCCTCGCTGGCGTACGAGCTCAAGAACGGCATGGTCGTCGTGAACGACGACGACAACAACCGCGTCATCGTGATCGACCCGAAGACCGACAAGATCGTCTGGCAGTACGGGCACAAGGGACAGGTCGGCAGCGCGCCGGGTTACCTGAACGACCCGGACGGCACGGACTTCCTGCCGGCGGGTGTCGTGCCACCGGGCGTAAGGTGAGGGCAGGGCCGCAGCGCTGGCTGCGGCCCTCGCCGTAACGGGCTGGGTGGCGGGGAGACTGGCGCCGGCCCCGCCTCAGCCCGGCAGTACGAGCGGCCGCCCGCTCACGGGGTGCCTTTGCACACTGAGCGGGGTTCTGAACACCTCCGTCAAGGTCTCCTGCGTGAGAACGGCCTCCGTCTCCCCTGCCGCGACGATCCTGTGCCCCGCCAAAAGCGCCACGCGATCGGCGTAGAGGCCCGCCAGCATCAGGTCGTGCAGCACGATCAGGACCGTCCGGCCACTTCGCGCGAGGCCTGTCAGGATCTCGAGGATCTCGCGGCGGAACGCGGGATCGAGGTGCGCCGTGGGCTCGTCCAACAAGAGGTGGTCGGCGCCCTGCGCAAGGGCCGTGGCGAGCATGGCGCGCGCCTGCTCGCCACCCGAGATCTGCGATACGCGCCGCGCGCGCAGCCCCTCGATCTCGAGCGCCCGCAGAGCCCGGTCCACCGCCTCCTCGTCGTCGGCGGCCAGCGGGCGCATGAGCAGACGATCGCGCACCCCGAGACGGTGCAGGCGACCCAGGGTGACGAGGTCGCCGACGCTGAGGTCGAATGTCGTGTCGAGTGTCTGCGGCACCACGGCGACGCGCCGGGCCCGCTCGGACGGGCTGAACCTGGCGATGGCCCTGCCGTCCAGTTCCACGCTTCCCGCCTTCGGTTGGAGCCTGCCGGCGAGCAGATGCAAAAGCGTGCTCTTGCCGGCTCCGTTCGGGCCGCACAGGGCGGTCAGGCCAGGACCCGCGAGGCTGAGCGAGACCTCCTGCAGCACCACGCGGGACCCGTAGGTGAAGTGCACATCGCAGGCCGAGATGGTCATGGGCTGCGCCTCCGGTCCGAGCGCAGGATGAGCCAGATGAAGAACGGTCCTCCGATCAGGGCGGTGATGATGCCGACGGGCACCTCGCCGAACGGCAGGGAGCGCGCCACGGTGTCGGCCAGGACGAGAAAGCCGGCGCCGCCGGCAGCGCTCGCAACGAGCGAGCGGTCGTGCGAGGCACCGAAAAGTCGCCTCGCCACGTGCGGCGCCACGAGGCCGACGAAGCCGATCAGTCCCGCGGCGGCCACCGCGACAGCCGTCGTCAAGCCCGCGAGCAGCAGGAGCACCAGACGCGTGCGCTGCACGTCCACGCCCAGGTAGTAAGCCTGCGCCTCGCCCATCGCCAGGGCATCGAGCTCGCGCCGGTGGTAGACGCCCACGCCGAGCCCGACGGCCAGGACCGCTCCGAGCGTCAGGATCTGCAGCCAGGTCACGCCGCCGAGGCCGCCGAGGAACCAGAAGTAGACCGAAAGCAGAGCGGTGTGGTCGAACGCGAGCAGGAGCGACGTCACCGCGCCGAGCACAACCGAGAGCGCATAGCCGACCAGCACGATCGTCACGCTGCCCGCGCCGCGCATGCGCGAGGCGGACGAGGCGGCCAGCACCGCCAATGTCGCCCCGACGAAGGCACCGAGTGGCATCAAGCCTAGTTGCGGCAAGGCGATCTCGGCGACCGTCGCGCCGAGTCCCGCGCCAGCGGACGTGCCGATGAGGTATGGGTCCGCCAGGGGGTTGCGCAGCAACGCCTGGAGGATGGCCCCCGCCAGCCCCAGCGCCGCGCCCACGAAGGCCGCGCCGACGATGCGCGGCAGGCGGACCTGCCAGACGATGGCGGCGACGACGCTTGCCGAGTTCGGGTGCCCGAGCGCGGAGAGCACAGCCCAGGGGGCGATGGCGGTCGGGCCCACGAGCACGGCCGCCAGCATCTCCAGGGCCAGCAGGCCCAGAAGGAGAATGCCGCGCGGACGCGCGCCCGTGAGCCCGGCGGTCATGGAATCCTGTGACCGGGGTGCATGTCCTCGGCCAACAACCGGACGCCCTGGACGAGAGCCGGCGCGGGCTCCGAGAGCAGGTTCGGGTTGATGTTCGCGAAGACGCGGTCGTGGCGCACGGCGAAGATGTCGGACCAGCCCGGCCGCTTCGCCACGCTCTGTGCCGTGGCGTATGGGGTGTCGAGCAGAACGATCACCTGCGGATTCTGCCGGATGATCGTCTCGCTCGAGAGCGCCGGATACTGCTGCTTCGTGACGCTGTCTGCAATGTTCGCTCCGCCGGCGATCTTGATCAGGCCATCCAGGAAGCTGCCCGGCCCAGCTGTGTAGTACTGGGTCTGATCCAGTTCGACGAAGACCTTGGGCCGTGCGAGCGCGTGTACCGCCTTTGCGACGGCCTCGAGCTGCGCGCGCAGCGAACGGACAAGCGCCAGGGCCTTGCCCGAGGTGCCCGTCGCCTTGCCAACGAAGGCGATATCCTTGTAGATGCCCTGCACGCTGCTTGGGTCGAGGGTCGCCACCTTGAGGTGCAACGCCTCGATCTCCGAGATGTTCTTGACACCTTGCATGGCGAGGACGAGTTGCGGGTGCAGCGCGGCGATCTTCTCGACGTTGAGGCCGTTGTAGGAGTCCCCGACCACCGTCAGGCCCTTGGCCTCGCGGTTGTACGGCGGCGGGCTGTACTGGACGCTTTCGTCGTCGATGCCCACGATGTCCTTGCGCAGGCCGAGGGCAAGCAGGATCTGCGTGTTCGACGGACCGAGCGAGACGATGCGGGTGACGGGGGCCGAGAGGGTCAGCTGTTTCGACATGTCGTCCGTGAGATGGATCGGGCCGGAGGCGGCCATGGCCTGGCCGCAGCCGGACACGAGCAGCGCGGCCGCGGCGGCGAGCGAGGCGCAGGAGGCGAGTCGGCGCATCTGGAGCCACTTCCTTTCCTGGAAACGCAAAGCGCCCGGATTGCTCCGGGCGGCCCCCAAGAAGGCAGCAATGCGCCGCCTTCCGGCGTGGCCTCTTCTCCGGAGGATCGCCGGCATGGCGCGGGCAGGTTTCCTGGCTTGCGGTGTCCTCGCGCCGCCTTCCCGTCCGTGGACAGTGGCTTCGTGGCGCTCATCGGCCGCTTACAGTGGCGGGACCGCTCAGGCTTTGCACCTGATTCCCTCTTAGCCCTCCCCCAGGAGGGCACCCGCAACCCTGCAATATGCAGTTGCCAACCCCTATACTGAACGAACCGCCGGCGATCTGGCAAGATCCCGCGGCGGATAGCGCCTCGCGCTCAGTGTCTGCGCTCCAAGGTCCATCTCCCACGACGTCAGAAGTGTCGGCTCGCTGTCCCAGCCGAGGCTTGCCGCCTGCCGGACGATCTCCGCCACCACGCGTTCCTGGCTGATGGCCCGTCCGACCTCGCGGGCGAGCGACGTGACCATTTCGGCCTTCAGAACGCGGTCGCTGCCACTGCGGCGGTAGAACTCCTGCAGGAGGGTCGTCGTCGCCACCGGGTCCTGTGTGCGCAGGAGCATGCCCGAGACAAGCGCGTAGCCCTGGCGCAGGGCCTGCGCGACGCCCAGGAGCTTGCGCCCTTCGGCGGTGATTAGGTCCTGCGGCCCCTCGCAGTATGAGCCAGGGGCCCGTCCGAACCGCACCGGCGCGCCCAGCGCCGCACAGGCCTGCCTCACCGGCAGGGTCAGCTCGCGGAAGTTGGCGTCGAGCCGGCCGATATCCCGACAGGGCACGGCACCGAAAAAGCTCAGGCAGCCCTCGTCGAGCAGCACGGCGGCGCCGCCGCCAACGCGCACGTAGACGGGCAGGCCCTGCCCCTCGAGCCACGCCGCGCCCTGTTCGACCCGCGGCAGCCGGAGATCCTGTGGCCCAAGCAGCACGTACGGCCTGTTCGTGCGCAGGCAGAAGGTCTCAGGGGCCCTGCCTGCCGCCACAGCGACGCCGACCGTCTCCGCGAGCGTCGGAGAGAGTTGTCGCAGCTGCGGATCGCTGGTCGCGTCGATGAAACGCAATACTGCCCCTCCCGGAGCGGCCCGCACCAGCATACATCAGGTTTCGCCATCTCGCGCGGCGCACAGCTTCCGGCCGGAGTCATCACATAACCCCCGGCGCCAAAGGCAATCGGCAGAACACGCCGCCGCCGCATACGCGGCGCGGCGTGTTCCATTGCGTCCTCCAGGTCTGGCGCTACGCCCCCATGCTGTGCCCGCAGTGCACGCAGAAGCGGCTGCCCGGGGCATTCGCCATGCCGCAGGCCGGGCATGCGAGCGTCTTCGGCTGTGGCGGTTCCGCCCGGGTTTCGGCGGCCGGCAGGCCGCTGGCCAGGTTCGCGCCGCAGCCGTTGCAGAATCGGCTGTGAGGCAGGTTCTGCAGGCCGCACGCGGGACAGGCGACGCCCTGCGCCGCGGCAGTGGTCCCGGGCTCCGGCCGTGGTGAGGCTACCGCCGGCGCCGACGGCTCGCTCGCAGCCCGAGCCTCACCCGCTGCGGCGGGCTCCGGTCCCGCGACCGAGGTTGGGGCCGCGGACACCGCAACCTGCTCGGGGCTCGGCTCCGCCTTCGCGGCCGGCGACGGCTCTGGCTCGCCCTCTCCACCGCTCGGCACCGCGGCGCCAAGCGGCGCACCGCAGTTGACGCAGAACTGGCTCCCGTCCGCGTTTGCCGTCCCGCAGCCCGGGCAGCGGATGCCTGCCGTACCCGCCCCCTGCGCCATGGTCGAGGCAGCCGCCAGGGACCCGGACGCCTGGGCGAGGGATAGGCCGCAACCGGTGCAGAAGGCGCTGCCCGCCGTGTTCACAGTGCCGCATGCGGGGCATGTCAGGCCTGGGGCTGTGAGCGGCGGCTGTGCTGATGCCTTCGCGAGCGGCAGCGCAGCGCCGCATGAGACGCAGAACTGGCTTCCCGCGGGATTCTCGGCACCGCAGGCGGGACAGGCGGGGTGTGCTGCGGCGCGGGAACGCGGCATCGCGGACCCCTGCGACGGCCGCGAGGCCGGGTTTGCCGCAGGCGCGGAGCCCTTCCTGCGCATGACCAGCAGCACGCCCGCCGCCAGGACCACGACCACCGCAAGGATCCACCAGTACTGTGCGATGGATCCCGCTTGTCTCGCGTTCGTGTTCGCCGGATGGCCGCCGCCGCTGCTCGCCTTCTTGGGCGGCGGCGGCGTCGACGGGTTCGGGTTCGCTGTCAGGATGGCGCCGCCATCGCCGACGAAGACGTAGATCCCCTGCGCGTAGCTGACGTCGTCGAGGGACTGCGGCAGGTTCGCAACGCCTGGCGTGATCTCCGTCCACGTGACGCCGTCCTGGGACTGCAGCACCTTCCCGCCGTAGCCCACTGCCGTGAATCTCTGCACCGACGGGAAGTACTTGACTGTATAGAGGTCCTGGTTCGCTGGCGCCTCGGCGTTCCAGTCGACGCCGTCCGTCGACCACAGTTCCTGGCCCTTGTTGCCGACGGTCACGAAGTGGCCGTTGCCGTAGGCTACCGAATAGAGGTTGTCCTGGGTGCCGGAGGTGTCGGCCGAGAGCGAGCTGCCGGAAGCGGCCCCCTGCTGCAGAATCGTTCCACCGCCGCCCGTGATCACGTACTGCCCGTTCACGTTGACGAAGCCCCAGAGGTAGCTCGTCGTGCCGGTCGTGATCGCGCTCCAGGAGGTGCCATCCGCCGAGTCGAGAATCGTCCCGCTCTCGCCGAGCGCGTAGTAGGCCCTGCTGGCGGCGTCGTAGTAGACCTGGTAGAGGTCTTGCGTCGTACCCGACGATTGCGGCGACCAGGTCGCGCCGTCGCTCGACGTCAGCACCGTTCCCTGCTTGCCTACCGCGATGAACTGGCCGTTGCCGTACGCGACGCCGTTCAGAGTCTGCGCGCTGCCGGAAGCCTGCGCCGCCCAGTGGACGCCGTCGGGCGACGAGACGATGGTGCCTTGGCAGCCGACGGCGACGAATTGCCCGTCGCCGTACGTAACCGCATTGAGGCATTGCCTGGTGCCGGAGTCCGCCATTGCCCACTGCGTCGCGGCGAGCGCCGGCGATGCGACCATGGAACTCCCGAAGACGAGGGCACAAGTACCAATGATTGCGACTAGGACCCGGCGCAAGAACCCTTTTGCCAATAACCTTCCTCCTACCCTAAAGACAAGAACAGGATACCGGCGCTGGGAATTCGCGGCGGTCCACTTGTCTTCCTTCGCACGAGCATCATCCGCTTATTGCGGCGCGCCATGAACCGACAACTGTCATGAGCGCATATTCCACCGCCCGCGCTGGACCAGGCAGGGACGGCCGTTTTGCGCATCACTTCAGCCAAGGAACCCTTTGCGGCCGTCTACCGTCCGCTCCGCTTTTCCGCGTTCCAGCGCTGCAGCGCCGAGGCGCCTGGCCCTTCGCATTTGGACATAATCGCTGACCAGTTGCCCCGGACATAATCGTTGAAGAGCAAACAGGCGCCAACGTCCGCGTTGCGGGCCGGGCACGGGCATGGTATCGTATATGGCGTTTGCACCTTTCGTCGATCATTGGGAGGGCTTCATCGTGGCAAAGACATGCTCCGTGTGCGGCAAGGGCGTCGCCCACGGCAACCTGAGATCACACTCGAACATCAAGACGCACCGCACCTGGGGTGCCAACATCCAGACGGTGCGCGCAGTGGTGAACGGGCACGTGGAGCGCGTCGACGTGTGCACGCGCTGCATGCGTTCCGGCAAGGTGCAGCGGGCCCTCTAAGCGCGAGGGCAACTGAAGCGGGCGGCCTCCCGGATGGGAAGCCGCCCGCTTTGCGCCTGCCTGCCCGGGAGGCTCACTCCTCGGGCGGCGCAGGCGTGGCCCTCTTGCCACGGCCGTCGAACAGCGAGAACAGGCCGAGCAGCAGGCCGCCCAGGAGCTTCGGCACCCGTACGACATGCACGCGCAACTCGAGTCCACCCCCGCTATCCATCCTATGGGGTGTCAGCTTGTTTCGTGCAACGCTTTGCGCATCTCCGCGATGCGCAGGGCCGGGTCGGCGCCAGGCGCGAACACGGCCGAACCCGCGACCAGGATGTCGGCCCCTGCGTCCACCACTTGCCTGGCGTTCTTGGGCCCGATGCCGCCGTCCACTTCGATGGCAACTCCCGGCAGGAGACGTTTCGCGCGGGCGATCTTGTCGAGTTGGCTCTGCAGGAACGACTGTCCGCCGAAACCCGGGTCGACCGACATGACGAGAAGAAGATCCAGTTCGTCAGCGACCTCCGCCACGGCAGAGAGTGGCGTGCCCGGGTTCAGCGCGACCCCCGCCTCGCAGCCCAGATGGTGCACCTGCGCGAGCACGCGGTGCAGGTGGGCCGTCGCCTCGGCATGCACGATCAAGCGCCGCACGCCCGCCTCCGCATAGCGGGCGAGCAGGTCCTCAGGCCGTTCCACCATCAGATGGCACTCCACGGGCTCGGCCACCGCCTGCGCGATGGCGGCGCAGACCAGTGGCCCGAAGGTCAGGTTCGGCACGAAGTGGCCATCCATGATGTCGAGATGCCATATGTCCGCGCCCTTGGCCCGTCGCAACTCGTCGCCGAGGCGCAGGAAATCGGCCGTCAGAATCGATGGCGCGATCAGTGCCACTGTGGCGGCCTCCCTTCGAGCTCGGCAAGGTACTGGCGATAGCGCTCGTAGCGGCCCTGGTCGATCTCATGCGCCGCGACCGCCTCGCGCACGCCGCAGTCCGGCTCCGAGCGGTGGACGCAGTCGCCGAAGCGGCAGAGGCGCCCCTGGAACTCGGGATAGAGTTCTCTCAGGCGAAGTGGCGCGACGTCGGGCAGTTCGAGCG
>JAJZQO010000044.1 GCA_021847575.1 Bacillota bacterium
GCTCAGGTGGATCAATCTTTCCTTCTCGCTCCCAAACCCTCAGCGTCTCTCTTCGGACTCCAAGCTCTCTGGCAGCTACACGAATGGGTACAAGTTCCATGACCTAACTCTAGCAGTAATCTACATCCAACTCAATAGAACGCTAGATGTTATCGAGCAGTAACTACCCCCTCTGGGGCGGCCTGCTCGCCCTCCTCGTCTGGGGCCTTTTCGAGTGGGTAAGCGTCTTCATCTCGTCCCGCAGCCCTGGCTTCGAGTCGCTCGTCTCCGGGCGCAGCACGACGCTGGTGCGGGAAGGCAGCCTGGACGAGGCGGCACTGCGCCGGGTGATGCTGTCCCATGCCGCTTTGCGCTCCATGCTGCGGGAACGCAGGAGACAGGACCTCTCCGAGGTGGGGGAGGCGGTGCTGGAGCCGTCCGGCAGGCTGGGCGTCGTGCGGCGCAAGCCTTCTTCCTGATGCTTCAGAAGAACGCGAAGGGCTCGTCGCCGAGATCGGCGATCACCGTCTTGGTCTCCAGGTAGGCGTCCAGCGCGTGCGGTCCGAGTTCGCGGCCGATGCCGCTCCGCTTGTAGCCGCCGAAGGGCAGGGTGGGCGAGAGCAGCTGGTAGGTGTTGAGCCAGACCGTGCCTGCCTCGAGGCCCTTGGCCATGCGCAGCGCGCGCTTCAGGTCGCGCGTCCACACCCCCGCCGCCAGGCCGTAGGCGCTGCGGTTCGCGATCTCGAGCGCCTCCTCCTCGCCCTGGAACGGAATCACCGCCGCCACGGGCCCGAAGATCTCCTCTTGGGCGATGCGCATGTCGGGCCGCACCTCCGCGAACACCGTCGGCTGCACGAAGTAGCCCCGGCCGAGTTCCGCGATCCGCCCGCCGCCGGCGACGAGGCGGGCGCCCTCCGCCCGGCCCTGGTCGATGTAGCCCAGCACGCGCTCAAGCTGGCGTTCGGAAATGAGCGGACCGATGTCGGAGGAGAAATCGTGGCCCGGTCCGACGCGCAGTCCCTCGACGCGGGCCGCGAGCGCGTCGAGGAAGCGGTCCATGATCGCTTCCTGCACGAGGATCCGGCTGCCTGCCTGGCAAACCTGGCCGGAGTTCAGATAGATGCCGAAGAGGGCTCCCGATACGGCCTGGTCCACGTCGACGTCGTCGAACACGATGTTGGGCGACTTGCCGCCGAGCTCCAGGGTGACCCGCTTGATCCCCTGTGCGCTCGCGGCGAGTACCTTGGCGCCCGTCGCCGTCTCGCCCGTGAGCGCGATCTTGGGCACCCCGGGATGGGCGACAAGCGCCTGGCCCGCAGCGTCGCCGCCCGGCAGGACGGCGAGTTCGCCGTCGGGCAGGCCGGCCTCCTGCGCGATCGCTGCGAGCAGCAGGGCCGTGCGCGGCGTCTCGGGCGCGGGCTTGAGGATCGCGGCGCAGCCGGCGGCTATCGCCGGCGCGAGCTTCCAGGCAGGCATGAGCAGCGGGAAGTTCCAAGGCGTGATCAGCCCTGCCACGCCGATCGGCTGGCGCAGCGTCATGGCCATGTAGTCGCCCTGGGGCCCAGGGATCGAGAAGGGCAGCGTCTCACCGTGAACGGTCGGCACGAGGCCCGCGAAGTAGTCGAAGACGTCGGCCGCCATCGGGATCTCGAGCCACTGCGCCATCGAGCGCGGCATGCCGTTCTCGCGCACCATCTCCGCGCCGAGCTCGTCCCCGTGCCTGCGGATGCCGTCCGCGATCCGGCGCAGCACGCGCCCGCGCTCGAGCGGATCCATGCCCAGCCAGCGGCGTTCGCGCATCGTCGCCTGTGCGACCGCCACCGCCTCTTCCACGTCCTCCGCTGAGGACTGCGCGGCCTCCGCGAACGGCTCCGCGGTCGCGGGATCGAGCTGGACGTAGCGGCCGCCGGCCCTGGCCTCCCTGAAGGACCCGTCCATGAAGACCGCACCGTCCTGCAGCGCAAGCCTACCGTCCATCGCCTTCGCCCCCTCCACCGCCGAACATCACGATGCCGCGCGCGAGTTCCCCGCGCGCCAGCGCCGCGAACGCGTCGTTGATCTCCTCCAGCCGGTAGCGTCTGCTGATCAGCGCATCGAGGTCCAGGCGCCCTGCCATGTAGAGGTCCAGGATGGCCGGGATGTCCTCCTGCGGCCGGGACTGCCCGTACCAGCTGCCGGTGAGGATGCGCGCGGCCGACGGGATGGCGAACGCGTTCAGGGAGATCTGCTCGTCCGGGCTGGCGATGCCCACCACAACCGTCATGCCGGCCTTCCTCGTCATGCCGTAGGCCGCCTCGATGGTTGCGGGGCGCCCGATGGCCTCGAACGCGTAATCGCTGCCGCGCCCCTCCGTCAGGTCGAGGACGGGCGTCACGATGTCATCCGTGCCGCGCGCGTCGACCACATCTGTCGCGCCGAGGCGAAGGGCGAGGTCCAGCTTCTCCGGCACGCGGTCGATGGCAATGATCTGCGCCGCGCCCTGCAGCCGGGCCGCCTGGACGATGCTGAGACCGACGCCGCCCAGCCCCACGACCGCCACGCTGGCACCACGGCCCACCTGGGCGGTGTGCACGACGGCGCCGTATCCGGTCGTGACTGCGCAACCCACCAGGGCCGCGCGATCGAGCGGCACGTCGGTGCGGATGGGCACCACCGCCCGCTCGGATACCACAGCCCTTTCCGCGAAACACGACGTGCCAAGGAAGTGGTAGACCTCCTGGCCGCGATCCCCGAGGCGCACCCCTCCGCCCGGCAGGGTGCCGAGCATCTGGATGGAGAAGGCCTCGTCGCACATGTCCGGCCGACCGATGCCGCAATAGTAGCAGTGGCCGCAGCTCGGCACCCAGGAAAGCACGACGTGATCTCCCGGCTTGGTGCCTGTGACGCCCTCGCCGACGGCCTCCACCACCCCCGCGCCCTCGTGGCCGAGCACGGCGGGCAGGGGCACCGGCAGGACGCCCTCGATCACGTGCAGGTCGCTGTGGCAGACGCCGCTCGCCGCAAGGCGCACCAGCACCTCGTGCGGCCCCGGCGGCGCCAGGGTCAGGTCGCGGATCTCGAGCCGCGCGGCTTCTTCCGCCAGGACGGCCGCCTTCATGCTCCCGCGGTCCCCGCGGAGCCTCCCCGCTCGCTCATCAGTTCGCGGTACGCCTCGTAGAGCGGCGGCATCATGGGCAGAAGCTTGAGCGCCTTCGCGATCGAGCCGCGCGCCTTGACGATGCCGCGGCCGAGAGCCTGCGGCACGTCGAGCTTGCCGCTCCAGAACTGGTGGCCGACGTCCGCGGAACACTCGAAGGTGACGTCGGGCTTCGGCTCGGTGGCATCGAACAGCATCCGCATGGGCGGGTCTCCCGCCTCGGGCGTGCGCCCGTCCATGGTCAGGACCAGATCGGGGTTGTGGTAGACGAAAGAGACCACCATGCCCGCCTCGTTCAGGGTCTTCGCCGCCTGGCTTGAGGCAGCCCGATTGCCGAGGATGCCGAAGATCTCCACCATCTCGTCCCTGTCCCGGTATGCCGCCATCTCCATCCCTCCATGTCCGCTGGTGGGAAAGCCGCCCAGGCGGGTTGTTCGCGGGCCGCCTGCCGATTCCTACGTCGCTCGGGACCGCTCCGCCGCCGCCGCCTCGAGCGGTAGCGACCTCAGTTCGGCGAGACGGTCGAGGTGGCTCTGCCGCCTGCACGCAGCGACCTGCCGCTCGATCTCGTCGCCGTTCCAGCCGAGCCGTGACGCGATGCGCTCCGCCACCGGCCGCAACACCTCCTCGGGCTCCCTGAGGCCGCCGAACCAGAGCAGTCCCGTCCGCCTGACCAGAAGATCCGAAAGCTCGAACACCTCCTCCCGCTCGACCGCCCAGTCCACCTCGCCCCACAGGAGCTTCGCCCCGGCCACCACCGGCTCGAGCCCGGCGGGGCGCGACGCGGCGTAGCGCAGCACGTCCTCCGCCAGCGGGCCATGGCGCGCTATCAGCTCCGCCGCCGCGCAGCTTGGCACGTGGTATCGCTCGGCGAGAGGCGTCGCGCTGGGCGGCTGGGCGGGTGGCGTCGCAGCTGCCGGTGCCGGCCTTCCGACCGCTCGCACCCCCCTTCGCCGAAGCAGGCGCAGGGTGTCTGCCGCCATGCTGCGGAAGCCGGTCAGCTTGCCGCCCCGCACACTTACAAGGCCGTCCCTGCGCACCTCGATCGACCTGCGCCGCGACAGCCCCCTGGTCTCCCGCCCGGCCTTGCCGGCGACGAGCGGGCGCACGCCGGAGTAGACCCCGAGGAGGTCGCGGGCACTGAGATCTGCCGCCGGGAATGCCTTGCGGACGACCCGGAGCAGGTAGCGCACGTCCTCGTCGGGCGTGTCGGGCAGGGCGGGATCACCGACAAACGGGATGTCCGTCGTGCCGACGTAGGTGACGGACCCCCGCGGAACCGCGAAGGTGTTCCCGCCGCCCGGCGAAGGCAGGGCGATCGCATGGTCGATGGGCAGCTTCTCCCGTGGGAATACGAGATGGCAACCGCGGGCGAGCGCGAGCCGCCTACCCGCGGGATCCAACTCGCCGGCCCACGGCCCCGCGGCGTTCACCGCGGCACGCACACGCACCTCGCAAGGCTCGCCGCTCTCGACATCCTCGAGCGTCACGCGGCCGCCCCGCGGGGTCAGGGTAAGGCCCGCGGCCCGGACGCGGCTGAGCGCTACGGCGCCTGCGGCGCGCGCCGCCTGGACCACGGTGTAGACCAGGCGCGCGTCATCCGTCACGGCCTCGTAGTAGCTGACCCCGCCTTGCAAGTCCACCGCCTGTACGAAGCCCGCCACCTCACGGAACGCGTCGGCGCCCAGCATGCGCCGCCGGTGCTTTTGCGGGACGCCGGTCAGGCGATCGTAGAACCAGACGCCCGCTCCCAGCAGCCAGAGCGGCATGCCACGACCCCGGTAGACCGGGATAAGGAAGGGCAGCGGCACGACGAGATGCGGCCAGAGCTTCTCGAGCAGTTCGCGCTCGCGCCCCACCTCCCGCACGAGTCGCACCTCGCCGTGCGGCAGGTAGCGCAGGCCGCCGTGGACCAGCTTGGACGAGCGGGACGAAGTTCCGCCTGCCCAATCGCGCGCCTCGACGAGCAGCGTGCGCAGCCCGTGCGTGGACGCCTGCCAGGCGATGCCCGCTCCCGAGATGCCTCCACCGATGACGCACAGGTCGAACGCATCGCGGCGGGCCGCCGCCCAGTCCTGGCGCCTCCGCTGGCGCCAGAGCGGCTCGGCCCCCGTCACGGGTCCGGCCAGAGGACCCCCGGGTTGAGCATGCGCCCGGGGTCCAGTGCCGTCCGCAGGGACTCGAGAATGGCCAGCTCCTCCCGGCGCTCGCGCCAGGCCCATGCCCGGCGCATGCGTCCGACGCCATGGTGGTGCCCGACGCTTGCCCCTTTGGCCGCCGCCGCGCCGAGGAGCGCGTCCCAAATGCGGCGCCCCGCCTCGGCGGCTTCCCGACCCGGCGCCGGCACCGCCGCCACCGTGAAGTAGAGGCCCGCTCCGGATGCCTCGGCGTGTGCCGCATGGCCAAAGGCCGCGACCACCTCCGGCACCTGGCGGACCGCCTCGATCGCCGCCTCGTAGACATCGGCGATGGCGGACCAGGCCGCACCGCACTCGATCGTGTCGACGAGGACGCCCTGGGCGAGGTACATGCCCCACTCGGAGACGTCGTTGCGCGCAGCGAGCCAGTGCCGCCCGATCGCCTCCGGCAGCGCATGGCCGTCGCATTGGGACACAATGCGGTCCGCCGCCGCCACGCCCCCCGCCACCACTTCCGGCTCGCCGAGGCAGGAGAGGAGCAGCAAGGCGTCTACGCCTTCCTCCGGCAGCACTCCGGCAAAGCCGTGCATCGCGTCGTCCCGGTCGTATAGCCTGATGACGCCAAGCGGCAACCCCTTGCGCGTGACCTGCCGCATGGCCCGAAGGCCCTGGCGGAAGTCCCTGAACGCGTAGCTGCGCACCTCTTGCGCGGACGGCAAGGGCCAGGCGGAGAGCGTCACCGCGGTGATCACCCCGAGCGTGCCCTCCGAACCGACGAAGAGGGGCCAAACCTCGGGCCCGAGCGAGCGTCGGGGAAGCCGTCCGAACCGGGTCGCCTCGCCATCCGCCGTCACCACTTCGATGCCGGCGACCATGTCCTCGATGTTGCCGTACCAGGTCGAATACTGGCCGCTGCTCCGCGTCGCGATGAGGCCGCCCAGGCTCGCGAGGGCGATCGACTGCGGATAGTGCCCGAGGGTGAGACCGCTCGCTGCCAGTTGCTCCTCGAGCGTCTCCAGGATGCAGCCCGCCTGCACGGTGACAAGGCCGCTTTCCCGGTCCACCGGGCCGATGCCGGAGAGGTTCCTGAGGTCGAGCACGATGTCGCCCGCGGTGGCTGCGATCGCGCCGACGACGCCGGAACCCCCGCCGCGCGCGATGACGTGCAGGCCCCGGTCCCCCGCGAACCGCATCACCGCCTGCACGTCGGCCGTGCAGGCCGGACGCGCCACGGCCGCGGGACGTTCAAACCGTACGCCACGGAGCTCAGCCATCTGCCGCAGGGGGCTCATGTCGCCCGCGGCACCGCTCCGCTCCGCCTCGCCCAGCTCGACCCGCCCCGGCAGGAGCTCGGCGAGTTCCCCTGTCCACGCCATCGCATCACCGCCCCTATCGTACAGAATACTGTACGCTTAGGCCGACGAACAGATGCCAAAAGACCATCGCCTTGCCCATCGGTCCCTACTCGCTCGGCTCGCGCCGACCGGAAAGCACCTCCCGCTGGATCGCCTCGATCTGTTCCGCCGTCACCGACCGGCCGAGCAAGGCCCCTAGGGCACGGTCCTCGCGACGGCTGAGCAGCACAGCCCTGTCCGCTCCATCGGGCAGCTGCGAGCCGATCGGCAGGACCTGCAGCCCCGGATGCTGCGGCAGCACGTCCTGCGGCCAGACGACCGCGTCCACCTCGCCGCTGGCCACCGCTCCCTGCATGCGCAGATAGGGCAGCTCGACAAACGTCGCGTCCACGCCCCGCGGCACGAGAAGGCGCGGCAGCCTGGACTGGTCGGTGGAGGCAGGGTCGGTGCCGACACGGAGGCGATCGGGCCAAAGCGCGAAATCGTCCCGCACGAGCCAGCCCTGGCCCGCCGCGTAGGTCTCGGGGCCAAGCCGCATCAGCACCTCGCAGTCCGCCAGGCCCTGCAGGGCCTCCCGGGCGGCGAGGGCGGAGACGACAGCCAGATCGGCGCGCCCGGCCGCAAGGGCCTCGACGCGACTTCGCGCGCCGCGCATGTAGGCGAGGCTGTGCGCCACGGGTGAGCGCCGCAGGAGGTCGGCGAGGGCGGTCGCAAGTCCCATCACGCGGCGCGAATAGGGGAACGGCAGCAGCAGCATGAGCCCTTGCCGGCCAGACGCGTGCCAGAGGCCCGCCGCATCGCAGGCCACGAGCCGGCTCGCCGAGGGGCCGCGCGCGTCCGTCACGAGACCCGCGTCCGCGCGCAGGAGCGCGAGCGCGGCCTGCACCGTGCCGCGCCCCACCCCGAACCGCGTCGCGAGTTGCGCGATGCTCGGGATCTCGTCGCCCGGGGAGAGCCCCAAGAGGAGAATCGCAACCTCCTGCATCACCTGGCCGCGCTTCATGAGATTGCCCAAGCTGTCGGCCCCCTCCGTGGCAGCATTCTGGCCCAAGCAGGCAGCTCCTCCAGGTATCCGTCCAGCGACGTCATGCCGCTCCGGCTGCGAGGACTCACACGGCGCCGTGGCCAATCCTACAGCCGATGACGGATTCGGCCAAGTTCTCGTCTGCGGGAGGGTACCTTGTGCCATTCAGCGTGATCATTCCCACGGCCCGGCCGGATCTCTTGCCTCAGGCCCTGCGTTCCATATCCGGCCAGAGCGTCCCGCCGGGCGAGGTGCTGGTGCTGCACGACGGCGGTCCGCCCCTTGAGCTCGGGGACTGGCCCTTCCCCGTACGCAGCTACGGCGTCATGCCGCGCGTCGGGCCGGCCCTCGCGCGCAACTTGCTGGCGGCGGCCGCGGGCGAGGAACGACTCGCCTTTCTGGACGACGACGACGAGTGGCTACCGGAGCATCTGGCGCACCTGGGCCAGGTCACCGCCGATGGTCTCGCCTTCACCGACGCCCACCTGCACCATGTGGATGAAGGCTGGACGAGGCCGTTCGCCTTCCGCTTCAGCCCCCAGCTCCTGCGCAGTACGAATCCCATCATCCTCTCCACCGTGGGCGTGAGCCGTGCCGCCTTCTGGCGGGTCGGGGGATTCGACCGCTCCTTCGCCCGCTACGAGGCGTGGGATCTCTTCCTGCGCCTGCTGGAGGCCGGGGTGCCCCTGCGTCGCATCGCCGGCCCCGACGTGGTCTACCACTATTCGCGCCGCTCCATCACCGCGGACGACCCGGCGATGGCGGAGGCATTCCGCGCGTTCTCCGAGCGCCACGGCCTGAGCCTCGAGCGCAAAAGCTTCGTCGGCATGCTGGACGACCCCGCGCTTGCGCATCTGCGGGAAGGGGTTGCCGACACGCGGGCTTGACACGAGCCTGGTGCCCGCATCCCACGTCGGCGAAACCGGGGGGTGCCTTGGGCGAACGCAGGACATCCGCTCCGAAAGACCTGGAGATTCATAGATATCGAAGTCTGTCTCTGATTGTTCGCACTCCGCCCGTCATGGTGGTTCCCTGTGGCACCCGAAGCCACAGAGCCACGGGGGGCCGCACACGGGTCCACCGCGTCGCAGCGCGATGCACGAAAGGTTCCTGCAACTGCTGGAGGCCTATGTCGTGCTGTCCGATCCCGTCCGTCGCAGGGCACTCGACGGGGCTTTGAGACTCAGGCATACAGGCCCGCGGCGCAGGCGGCACCAAGGCAGGGAGTTCATCGCCGAGTTCTTCGTAAGCCTTTTGCGCGGCATGATGCGCTGAAGGCCGTCAGAGCTGTCGGCGCCCGAGACTCAGCGCGCCGATCCCGAACACGATCGCGGCCCAGATCGCCGCCCAGATCAGCACGGCTGCGGGCTGCGGCGCGAGGGCCATGAACGGGTTGCTGGAGAAGCTCGTGAAGCCGCGTGCCAGGGCGATCAGGGCTGGTGGCTCGAGGTGGTATTCGGCAGCCTGCCAGAGGGCGTTGGTCGGGAGGAGAATCTTGCCGACATCCCCCACCGCCATCAGCGTCGGGTACCTGAGCGCCAGTCCCATCAGGTCGATCGTGCCGAGCATCCAGGCCAGGAAGAAGGCGACCGTCGCGACGATCGCGGACGTGACGGCCGAGAGTCTGGTCGCGAGAGCGAGACTAAGCGTCATCAGCAGTAGCGCCTGGGCCACGATCAGCAGGAGGCCCGCCACCGGTTGCGGCGGAGCGTAGCCCGCCACGCGGCTGACGACCAGGATTTCGCCGCTGCCGGCCACGAGCGCAAAGGCGCCAACCACCACCGCCAGTCCCAGCCACTTGCCGAAGAGGTACGCGCCGCGCCGGATGGGCCGCGCCAGAATCGCCGCCGCGATGCCGGACTCGAGTTCCCCGGCGACAGCGGCGGCCGCGCTGAAGACGGCGGTCAAGGCGAGCATGCCGGTGAAGAGCAGCATGAGGAAGATGAGCAGGATGGAGAATTGCGCCAGGCGCTCGATGCCCTGCAAAGAGCTGAGCTGGCTCAGCTTCGCGAACGCCCAGCCGGTGAACCCGACCAAAAGCAGCGTCGTCGCGAACAGGGCGAGTGTGAGTCGGCGGCGCAGACTCTCGATGATCGTCAGGCGGCAGATCTCGAGCATCAGCGCACCTCCAGCCAGTCGAGGAATATCTGCTCGAGACTGGCCTTCCTCGGCGTGACCCTGTAGACCCGCCCCCCGTTCGCGACGATCGCCGCGACGAGCTCCGGCACGTCACTCTCGGCGATGTCCGGGAAAATGGCGGCGCCTGGCGCCGCCATGGTTCCACCCAGGCGTGCCACCGCCGCCGAGTCCAGGCCATCGACCGCCACCTCGGCCCCTCTCGCCTGCAGGAGTTCGTCGAGGCGCCCACTGGCGATGACACGGCCATGGTCCACGACCGCCACCTCGTCGCAGACGGCCTCGATCTCGGTCAGGAGGTGGGAGTTGAGGAAGACCGTCGCGCCGCGGTCCCTCAGGCCCTGGATGATGCCGCGCACTTCGTGCCGTCCCACCGGGTCGAGCGCGGACGTCGGCTCGTCGAGCACGACGAGTTCCGGTTCCCCGATCAAGGCCGCGGCAAGGCCGAGCCGTTGCTGCATGCCCTTCGAGAAGGCGCCCACGCGCCGCCTGCCTTCGCCCTCGAGCCCGACGAGCTCGAGGGCGCTGTCCGTCGCCGCCGCGATGCGCTCCCTGCCGAGGCCGGCCAGCACCGCGTGCGATCGCAGCACCTCTCGGGCGCTCAGCCAGTCCTGGTAGCGGAAGAGCTCCGGCAGGTAGCCGATCCGCCGCCTGGCGGACGGATCGCCGATCGGTCCGCCCAGCACCATGCCCTCCCCGGCCGTCGGCCGCACGAGGCCGAGAAGCAGCTTGACCGCCGTCGTCTTGCCGGCGCCGTTCGGCCCAAGGAAGCCGAAGACGCTGCCCCGCGGCACCGTCAGGCTGAGTCCGTGCAGAGCGACGCGACGGCCGTAGCGCTTTTCCAGCAGATCGGTGCGGATCGCAGCGTCAGGGTCGCGTCCGGGTGCCGCCGCATGTGCCACGTGCCACGTGCCACCTCCCGCAGGGCTTGGCTGTCTTATCCATCTTGGCGATCGCAGTCTGGACACGCAAGCAGGCGGAAGAGCCGCTCTCCCGCCTGCCCCGGAAACCCGCAGGGGTCAGGGCAGCCGCATGTCGAGCTTGTTGCCGCTGTCCATCGGCACCGCCGTCGACGCCTGAAGGCCCTTGCCAGTCCAGCGATAGGTGACATCCATGGGTTTGAGGGACGGCGCATACATCGGGTCGGTCGGCTTGTAGCGCCAGAAGCGGACAGTGATGAAGCCCTTGCCAAACGCGACGACCTTGAGCTGCGACGACTCCTCGCCGAGGTTGGACAGCCCGGACAGGCGATCCGAGCCGATCAGCGTGCGGCCATGCCAGAACAGCACGAGCTGTCCGTAGCCGTCCGCGGTCGGGAAGCGCACCGTGGGGACCGCCGTCAGCGTGCCGCCGAACCCGTCGGGCACGGTGATGACCTTGCCCGCGAGGTGCAGGTGCTCACCCGTCGTGGCGCCATGGCTGTACTCGCGCGCGGAGCCGAGGACGCGCAGGACCTGCGTGCGTGTGAGCTGCGCGGGCGGTGGTGCCGCTTGAGCGACCGGCAGTGCGGGCAGGAGCAGGGTCAGGAGGCTCAAAGCGCCGGTGACCGCTGCCGTACGGTGTTTCATCTCAGCACTCCTCTGCAGACGTTCAGCGCAAGCCGGAAGCGATGCTCAGGATCTCTGCCTTGCCGAGCGTGCCGGCGACAGCGTATACGCGGTCCCCCGACGTCCAGACGACGCCCCCGGCCGCTTGGCCCTTGGCCTGCAGCCAAAGGCCGTTGGCAGCGCCGAGCGTCACCGTGGCGGAGGTGACCTGCGCCATCGGCACGGGGATGGGCATTGTCCTGGTGGGGTCGGTGATGTCGCGGATCTCCGCCGACAGCTCGGGCGACACGCCCGGCAGGGAGAGAACGTAGTCTTCGATCTCGGCCACCTTGGCACCGGTCGAGAAGACCTTGGGCACAGGCGCCTCGGCCAGCACGAGCGGCGGCATCCGCTGCGAGCGCGGCAGCTGCGCGGCCGCGGCGCCGTAGCTGATCACCACGGCAGGGCCCGTCGTGACGTGCAGGATGCTGCCCGAGATGTTCTTCGGCATCGGCGGCAGAGAGATGTGGTGCTTTGCGGCGTAGGACGCGAGTTTCCGCTGGTCGAGGGTGAGGCTCTGCGTCGCCTGCGCGAGCACGGCGTAGGACGGAGCGGGCAGGCCGTGCGGCAGGGCGGCGGGCGTCGCGATGCGGAACCCAACCGCGGCCTGCGCCGCAGCGAGATCCGCCTCGGCCGTGAGGCGCGAGCTGCCCTTGTCCTGCATGGTGCCGAGGTTCTGGAGTCCGATCAGCGACCGCACCTGGCCTGGGGCTACCGGCACGGCCGTGAACTGGCGCGGTTCGAAGATGAGCAGGAGGTTGCGCGCGTATCCTCCGACCGGTGTCGCCGCGAGCAGCACCAGCAGTGTGAGGAATCCCGCCAACCCTGTCGCCCAGCGTAGCCGGCCCCTGGTGGGCGGCTGCCCGAGGGCGATGGCCGCACCCCACGTCTCGGCTTGCAACAGGCGCTGCCGGGCCAGGGCTTGCCCTGCGTCCAGGTGGCCGTCCGGCGCCTCCATCAGCCGCCTCGCGTCCCTCTCCGCATCGCGGATCAGCCCGAGTCGCTCCAGGCAGTGCCCGCATTCGGCCACATGCCGCCGCACGCCCGCGCGGACGGCCCACTCCTCATCCAGCATCCGGCGCAATGTACCGTCATCCGCGTGGCGCATGGTCCATCTCCTTTCTCAGCCGCAGTTCCGCACGCCTGAGGCGGGTGCCGATCTGCCCGACCGGCAGACCCATGGTCTGCGCGATCTCGTTGTAGCTGAAGCCGCTGTAGCGCAAAGCGAGCAGCGTGGCCTCGCCCTGTTTGAGCCGTGTCAGCGAACGGCGCAACTCTGCGATCTCCTCGCGCGTCGCTACAAGGTCACCCGGGTCCGGCGCGCCTCGGTCCCAAACGCGGGCGTCGCGCTCCTCGCGCACGCGCCGTCGCCCCTCGCCGCGCAGTTCGTTCAGGGCGCCGTGCGCCGCCGCCCTATAGAGCCACGGCCCGGGCCGCTCCGGAAAGTCTGCGCCGAAGTGCCGGTAGAAGGCGAGGAAGACCTCCTGCGCGACTTCTTCGCTCCAAGACTGGCTATGCGTGATCTGTCGCGCGACACGCACGACGCGCGGCCACTCCATGAGAAACAGCTCGTCAAACGTCCGAACTTGCCGGATCGACGGCCTGCCAGTCTCCTCCAGCGACATCGACACCTCCGCTACCGCCCCCTTCGCCCGGATAGCACCACGGAAGGGAGATTTGTGACGCGGCACCGGGCGGATCAGCCCGACGCGGACGGACGATGGATGAAGGCCTGCGCCCGCGTGACGGGGCGAAAGCCGTATTTCTCCACGATCGGCCTGCTCATCGGGCTCGCGTCGATGGTGACGAAGCGCCTGCCGCGTGCGATGGCCTCCTGCACGCGGGTCGCGAGGAGAGCCGTGTAGTGTCCCTTCCCCCTGCTCGCCGGCAGGGTGGCGCCACCCCAGATGCCCGCGAACGGGCTTCGCGCGGGGAATTGGATGCGCCCGGCGCTGACCGGCCGGCCGCTTTCGTAGACTGCGTACACGCTCAGGCTGTCCGGGTCGGTGCGCATCATATGGCGGAGATGCTCCTCGAGGCTGAGGTGCTCTCCCGGCCAGACAGCCTCGCGGACTGCGGTGACATCGCGCAGGCCCTCCGGGGAGCCGATGCGACGCACGTCCGCCACGACTGGCCGCATGAGAGCTTCGGGCACGTCCGCGAGGTCCAGGATGAGGATCGTCTCCGGCTCCTCCGCCTCAAAGCCGTGCCGCGCGAGGCGCTGGTGCATGTCGACGGGGAGGTCGTGCGCGAAGAGCTTCCATTCGAATTCATGGCCGAGCCCGTCGAAGTAGGCCGTCTCGCGCTCGATCACGCCGTCGGCCTCCGCCTCGTCCAGCCTGGCAAAAATGATCGCACTCTGCCTGCCGACGGTGTCCACGAGGCGCACGACGCCTGGCGCCTCCTCGCGCCGCATGCCGCTCTCGCGGGCCTGCAGGCGCTCCTCGCGATCATAGAGCGCCATGAGCTCGTCAACGTCCAACTGTGCCACCTCCGCTGCCGCCTGCAGGCGCCCGGTGCCGGACACCCGTTTCGTCCATCCTATCACGGTGCCCGTGGCCCCGGTCCGGCCGCGCGGGGCAGGGGAGCGCCGCCGGACGTGGAAGGACATCCTGGCTGTGAAGAAGGCCCTACCATTCATAACGTGAAGGCAGGTTCTGCCGATGCAGGGACCGATGAGCCGCTTCGTGCACACCGGCTTCGAGCGCGACCCCGCCACGGGCGCCCTGGCGCCCGCCGTCTACCGCGCCGTCAGCTTCCACCACAAGGATCCGGAAAAGCCCCTGCGCTGGGACTACTCGCGCTCCGGCAACCCGACCCGCGACGCCCTCGAGGGGGCGATCGCCACCCTCGAGGGTGGCCTGCGCGGCTTCGCGTTCGCCTCGGGCAACCAGGCGATCACGGCGGCGTTCCTGCTCTTCGCCGCTGGCGACCACCTGATCGCGACGGCCGACTGCCAGGGCGGGACGCAGCGCCTCGTGCGCGCGGTGCTCAGCCGCTTCGGACTCTCGGTGAGCTATGTCGACACCGACGACCTCGCAGCCGTCCAACGGGCCAGGCGGCCCGAGACCAAAGCCGTGCTCGTCGAGAACTTCTCGAACCCCTTCCTGCGCGTGAGCGACATCCCGGCGCTCGCAACCTGGGCGCACCAGGAGGGGCTTCGCCTGATCGTCGACAACACGTTCCTCACGCCCTACCTGCAGGCTCCACTTGCGCTCGGCGCCGATCTCGTGCTGCACAGCGCCACGAAGATGATCGCCGGACACGGCGACGTCACGGCGGGATTGGCGGCGACGGCCGACGAGGAGCTTGGCCGAGCCCTCTACACGGTGCAGAACGCGACCGGCGGCATGCTCTCGCCCGACGACAGCTACCAGGTGCTGCGCGGGCTGCACACCCTGCCCCTGCGCATGGAGCGCGCGCAGGACACGGCCGGCTCGTTCGCGGCCTTCCTGAGCCGCCAGCCCGAGGTCGTGGAGATCCATTACCCCGGCCTTGGCGGGGACCCGGGACACGAGACGGCCGCCCGCACGGTGCGGGGCTTCGGCAACATGATCACGGTGCGCCTCGGCGACGCCCGCCTCGTGGCCCCCATGGCGCGCCATCTCGAGATGATCCGCGTCGGTGCGGGCTTCGGCGGCCCCGAAACGAGCATCTCGCTGCCCGAACTGCACTGCCACGCGGCGCTGACGGCCGGCGAGCGTCAGGAGAGGCGCCTCACGGGCGACATCCTGCGCTTTTCGGTCGGCCTCGAGGACCTCGCCGACATCGAGGCCGACCTGCGCCGGGCGCTAGACCGCGCCACCGGCGAGATTCAGTAGATGTTGCAGCTCAGATAGCGCTCCGAACTGTCGACAAAGATGGTCGCGATGTTGCCCCTCTGGATCTTCTCGGCCTGCCGCAGCGCCGCGACGTAGGCTGCGCCCGAGGAGGAGCCGACAAGCAGGCCGGCCTCGCGGCCGAGCCGCCCGACCGCTGCGAACGAGTCCTCGTCCGACACGGTCTCGATCTCGTCGACGAGCGAGAGGTCGAGCGTCTTCGGCACGAACTCGTTGCCGATCCCCTCCACGCGGTGCCGGCCCGCCGGCCCGCCGGCGAACACCGAGCCCTCCGGCTGCACCAGCACCACTTTCGTCTCGGGGCGCTGCTCTTTCAGATAACGCGCAACGCCCGTCAGGGTGCCGCCTGTACCGGCGCCGGCGACCAGCACGTCGACCCGGCCGTCGAGCTGCTCGTAGAGTTCGGGACCTGTCGAGAGGTAATGCGCCTCGGGGTTGTCGGGATTCGCGAATTGCTGCGGCACGTAGCCGCCGCGTTCCCGCGCGATGCGGTGCGCCTCCTCGATCGCCGCCAGCATGCCACCCTCGCGCGGCGTGTTGACGACCTCGCCGCCCAGCGCGCGCATGAGCGCCTGCTTCTCCCGCGAGAAGTGCTCCGGCACCACCAGCACGACGTCGATTCCGCGACCGACCGCGGCGAGGGCAAGGCCGATGCCCGTGTTGCCCGCTGTCGGCTCGATCACGGTGCCGCCGGGCTTCAGCCGCCCGTCCCGCAGCGCGGCGTCGATCAGGTAGCGTCCAAGCCGATCTTTGATGCTGCCACCGGGATTGAACATCTCAAGCTTCGCGAAAAGGTGTACGTCCCGTCCCAGGCCTGCCGGATGGAGCTCGAGGACCGGCGTCCGGCCGATCAGCTCGAGGACGCTCTGCACGACGTCCAAGCCGTCACCTCCAAGCGTGTCGGACAAGCGCAGTCCCTGCCATCCTGGCTGCGCCATCCCCCCGCCTATGATAGCCTTTCGCTGGGAACATGTCCGAGGAAGAAGGGGGACTACAGTATGCGCGTAACCTGGTTCGGCCAGGCCGCTTTCCATTTGCAGGCGCCCGGCGGCAGCGTCGTGATCGACCCGTTCGGCGCGTTCACGCCCCGCCAGGGCATGGTGTTCGCCTATCCGCCCCTGCCGCGGCTATCGCCCGATCTCGCGCTGATCACGCACGAACACTTCGACCACAACGGGCTCGACGCCCTCGACGCGCCAGGCATGACCATCCGCGCGACCGCAGGGCGCTTCGCGACGCCGATCGGCGAAGTGCTGGCCATCGCGGGCGAGCACGACGATGTCGCGGGCACGAGGCGCGGGCCGAACACGATCTTCCGGTTCGAGCTGGGTGGACTGCGCGTCGCGCACTTCGGCGACTTCGGCCAGCTGGACCTGCGCCCCGAGCAGCGCGAACAGCTCGGCGAGCTCGACCTCGTCTTCCTGCCCGTCGGCGCCGGGCCGACGGTCGGCCCGGCCAAGGCCTTCGAGATCGCGGTCGCCGTCGGCGCCCGCTATGTCGTGCCGATGCACTACCGGACGCCAGCCTTGAACTTCCTCGAGCCGGTCGAGCCGTTTCTTGATCTTTGGCCCCATGTGATGCAGGTCAGCGCCTCGACCTTCGACACGGCAGCGCTGCCGGAGGGACCGGTCTGCGTCGTGGCCGAAGCGCCCGTGGCCTGACGCAACGAGATCTTCACGTGATCTTCGCGCAACGTTCAAGCGGTCCTCCTATGCTGACGGCGACCGAAGCCGAAAGGAGTGTCCGCATGCTGATGCGCAGGAGCATTCTGGCGAGCGCCGCCTTGTCCCTCGTGGCCATCGTCGGACTCGCCGGCTCCGCCGCGGCGGGTTCGCTGCAGATCGCGGAGACTGGGTCCTCGCTGCTCTTCCCGCTGTTCCAGGAGTGGGCGCCGGCCTACCAGCAGAAGACCGGCATTGAGATCTCACCGCAGTCGACCGGCTCGGGTACAGGCATCTCCGACGCGGCAAACGCCACCGTCAACATCGGCGCCTCCGACGCCTACGTCTCGACGGCCCTGGAAGCCAATCACCCCAACCTCCTGAACATACCGCTCGCCGTTTCCGCCCAGCAGATCATGTACAACCTGCCGGGACTGAACAAGCAGCACCTGAAGTTGAACGGCCCGGTGCTGGCGGGCATCTACGACGGCCAGATCAAGACGTGGGACGCCCCGCAGATCCGCAGGCTCAACCCCGGCATCAAGCTGCCGCACCTGCCAGTCGTGCCGATCCACCGCGCCGATGGTTCGGGGGACACCTTCCTCTTCAGCCAGTACCTCACCTTCACGACCAAGAGCTGGAGCCGGGGCCCGAACTTCGGCACCTCGATAGCCTGGCCGCCGGTCCCGGGCAGCATCAGCGCCACCGGCAACCAGGGCATGGTGCAAGCGCTCAAGCAGTATTCAGGGGGCGTCGCATACGTCGGCATCTCGTGGCTGACGCCAGCGCTCAAGGCCGGTCTCGGCGAAGCGATGCTCGAGAACCGCGCCCACAGGTTCCTGCTCCCGAACAAGCAGACGATCGGCGCCGCGGTCGCGCTGATGGCGAAGCACACGCCGAAGACGGAGCGCATCTCGCTGATCTACGCTCCAGGCAGGAACTCCTACCCGATCATCAACTACGAGTACGCGATCGTCCCGAACAACCAGCCCAGCCCTGCGGTCGCCGCCGCCGTCAAGGCATTCCTGCTCTGGGCGGCGGACCCGCGGCAGGGCAACTCCCCGCAGTTCCTGACTCCGGTCCACTTCTTGCCGCTTCCCTCGAGTGTCCTGCCGCTCAGCCGCAGGCAGATCGAGCAGATCCACTAGGATCCCGGCGGTTCGCGGAGGGTCCGGCCATGCGGCCGGACCCTCCGCCTGCGCATTCGACGTTTTTCGCGCGCCGTCATTGCTTCACTTGTGGCTATGCGTATAATTGATGCTATGCCAAGCAAGACGCCTGCGCTTCCGCCCGAGCTTCATGTCGTGCTTCGCGCTTTCACGGATGCCCTGGTACTGGTGGAGCCGCTGCAGCTCAAGGTGTGGAAGACAGCCGGCGTCACCCTGACGCAGTTGCGCATTCTGCGCGTGCTGCGCGAAGGCGCGCGCTCGGCCAGCGACCTGGCTGTCGCCGTGGGCCTCTCGGCGCCGTCCCTGACCCGCGTCCTCGACAGGCTCGAGGAACTCTCTTTCGTCGCGCGCGTCGCGGATCAGACCGACCGGCGCCGTATCTCCGTGCAGATTCTGCCCGAGGGAGCGAACCTCCTCGGGGACCAGAGCATCTGGCTGGGTACTTCGTTCGCCGAGGCCGTCAAGGCGATGTCCGCCGAGGAACGGTCCGAGTTCGTCCGTGTCATGCAGGCGTTCGTCCGCAAGGTACTGGACGCTCAGCACGACAAGGAGGAAGGCTAGTCTTTGGGGGGGTTTCTGGTGAGTCAGGATCCGAAGTCAAGCGGTCTCGCGTACAAATGGATTGCTCTCTCGAACACGACGCTTGGCGTTTTGATGGCAGCGATGAACGGTACGATCGTGATGATCTCGCTGCCCGTCATCTTCCGCGGCCTGCACGTAAACCCGCTCGGCGCCGGCCAGACCGGTCTGCTGCTCTGGGTTCTCATGGGCTACAACGCGGCAACGACGGTACTGCTCGTGACCTTCGGTCGCATCTCCGACACGTTCGGCAAAGTCAAGTTCTACAATCTCGGCTTCGTCGTCTTCACGATCGGTTCCATCCTGTCCGCCTTGACGCCGGGCACGGGCATGGCGGGAGAGGTCGAACTCATCATCTTCCGTATCGTGCAGGGCATCGGTGGTGCCTTCCTGTTCGCGAACAGCGCAGCCATCATCACGGACGCCTTCCCGGCCACGCAACGCGGCCTGGCGCTCGGTGTCAACCAGATCGCCGCGATCGGCGGCAGCGTGATCGGGCTCGTGATGGGCGGCATCGTGGCATCGATCGACTGGCGCCTCGTCTTCCTCGTCTCGGCGCCGGTCGGGCTCGCGGGCACCATCTGGGCCTACCTGCGGCTGAAGGAGATCGGCGTGCGCACGCCGCGTCGGCTTGACGGCTGGGGCAACCTCACCTTCGGCCTCGGGCTCACCTCGCTCATGGTCGGTCTCACCTATGTCCTGATGCCCTACAAGAGCGCGTCCATGGGCTGGGGCAACCCGTGGATCCAGGGGGCAATCGCCCTCGGTGTCCTGCTCCTGATCGTCTTCGTCTTCATTGAGCAGCACGTGCCGGACCCGATGTTCGAACTCGGGCTGTTCCGCATCCGACCGTTCTGGGCGGGCAACCTCAGCGGCTTCCTGGCCTCGCTCAGCCGCGGCGGCCTGCAGTTCATGCTGATCATCTGGCTGCAGGGCATCTGGTTGCCGCTGCACGGCGTCAGCTTCGCACAGACCCCGCTGCAGGCCGGACTCGACACCCTGCCGATGATGATCGGCTTCGTGATCGCCGGACCGATCAGCGGCGCCCTCTCCGACCGTTACGGCGCGCGGACCTTCTCGACGCTCGGCATGGTCATCACGGCGGTCAGCTTCTACCTCCTGACCACCCTGCCCTCCGACTTCGCGTTCTGGGTCTTCGCCACCTATCTGCTCTTCATGGGCATCGGCATGGGCCTCTTCGCCTCGCCGAACACCTCGTCGATCATGTCCGCCGTACCTGCCGAACACCGCGGCGTGGCCTCCGGCATGCGCGCCACCTTCCAGCAGGCGGGCATGGTGATGAGCATGGCGATCTTCTTCACGATCGTCATCTCCGGCCTCGCCGTGCACCTGCCACCCGCCCTCAAGAACGGCCTGACCGCCGCAGGCATGCCGGCGCCGCTCGCGGCCGGCATCTCCCACCTGCCTCCGGTGGCGGCCCTCTTCTCGGCTCTGCTCGGCTACAACCCGCTCGGCCACCTGCTGCCGGCGAACGTGTTCGGCGCTCTGCCGCAAAGCGTCACATCGCAGCTTCTGGCGCCGCACTTCTTCGCGCAACTGATCGCGAAGCCGTTCAGCGAGAGCCTGCGGACCGTGTTCTTCATGTCGATCGGCCTGTCGCTCATCGCGGCGCTCGCCTCGCTCTTGCGCGGCAGGCAATACATTGCGGAGATTCACGGCCCGCAAGGAGAGGGCGAGCCGAGCGGCGGCAGGCGGGGGGGCGCTGGCGCTGGCGACACCGAAGCCAGAGCCGCAGCGCTCGAGCCGGGCGACTGACCGAGGGAAGGCAATCGGGATAGGGGGGATCGGTCACCGATCCGCCCCTCCCACACCACCCGGCATGCGGGTCGGGCGGTTCGTCGAGATTGACCATGCATGACCACCATGCTGGCGGGGCTTCCGTTTCGGCTGGTGCCAGAGGGTGCTCGGCTCTCTGACGATTCGTCCGGGCTTCACCCGTATCTCCCGTCAGTAGATCCCCTTACGGGGACAACTGCCATCAATGCCCACTCACGGTCATGCCGCTTCCATCCCTGCTCGACGTTCGGCCCTTCCCGTGCCTTGAGGGCGCGGTACTATGGCCTCTGCTGACTTCTGCCGGTTCAGCCTTACGATCTGGGTTGCTGCCCCCGCCACTTGGCGAGTTGCCCGCGTATCCGGCAGATCTCCCCGGGTAAGGACGCCGACCTTCTCCCCGCACCCGCCGTGTTTACCGCCCTGCCCCTTGGCAGCTTCGAGTTTTGTCTTGTCTGGCAGACTCACCCGAGCAAGGCGGCCTCGCCCACGGTTCGTGGTCCTCGGGTCGTGGATTTGCCTCCAGCTTCCTCCCCACACCCCCTCGCGGGCTGTGCAGTTGCTCTTGGCTAATGGGCTCGTGCTGCCTCGCCCATAGCGGACTTTCACCGCCAAGTCGGCGCCCATGCCGGGCGCACCA
>JAJZQO010000045.1 GCA_021847575.1 Bacillota bacterium
CTCTTCGCGGCTGCCGGGGCCTGAGTGAGCGGAGGGGCATCCCGGCAATAAGACAGGACGGCGGACCACCTTGCGGTGGTCCGCCGTCTTTGCCAGAAGGTCTTTAGCTCGCGTTTGCGTTCGGGTCTCCGGACTCCTGCGGCAAGGCCCAGTCGGGCAGCGGGCGGCGTCCGTCAAAGCCCTCGAGCGGTGAGTGGTAGTGGTGCAGCACGTCCTCGCCCAGCTTCCAGCAGAGCAGGACCTCCCGCTCTTCCAGAATGCTCGGGAAGTCCACCAGCCCAGATTCGACGCTCTTGAGCTGGCAGCCGGTCCGGTTGATGTCGGCGATGCGTGCGTTGGCTTCGGCGACGGAACGGTCGAATGCATCGCGGGTGTCCTGGAAGTCGCGCTGGAGGATGAGCTTGCCGTCCGGCTTGTAGCCGACCGCCTTGACGCGCTCCATCTCCTCGAAGTGGGACTGTGCCTGCCGCTGCAGCTCCTGAAGGCGTCGAAGATGGCCTTCCAGGAATGGCACGAGAGCGTTCGCCTCGGACACCGTGAACAACCGGTGGGCCATGCGGAACACCTCCCACTGTGCCGCGGATCCGGGGTCGCCGGAAAAGATGGGCCGGCGATCCTTTCCGTGCATTTTACTAAATGCGTTGGAGATCCGTACAGGTGCATTCTCTGGGTTCCCCGGCCGCTCCTGCCCCTGCGGTGACTTGGCGGTCCTGGGGCTCTTTCGGTCACGCGCCTGCGTGATGCTGTCCTGTCGGACCATACTACCGGCCATACGACCATGAACATGTGGCGGACTCGTGCTACAATGTGCGGCGGTAGGCATGGGAGGTGGCGATCTTGCGTCGTTGGCTGTTCCTCGGCGTGCTCTCCGGCGCGATGATGCTCTCGCAAGTTGCGTTCGCCGCTGGGAGCGCCGTGCAAGGTGCCGTGGTGGACATGGACGCTGTGCTCGTCGGCGTGATCACGGTCGCCGTCTTCCTGTGGATTTATAGCATGATCGCCTGATCCGCCTCCGTCAGCGCCGTTCCTTTGCAGTTTGCAGGGGGACGGTGTCTTTTTATGCACCGTTTCCCATCTCCGCCGGCTTGACGCCGACTCTTGGGGCTGCCTATACTGCAAACAGAACAAATGTTCTAGAAAGAGGGACGCCGGCATGCTGCTCTACATGGAGGTCGACGGCCTGAGGGCACAGGTTCTGCAACAGCGCGAACCGGAGCTTGGCGCAAGGCCTCTCGCCGTGCTCGCGGGCAGGCGTCTGCGGGATCTCTCGGCACAGGCGTCCGAGAGCGGACTCGCCTCCGGGCAGGAGCTGTCACCGGCCGCGCTGGTCGCCCTGGGCCTCCTTTGGCGTCGGGATCCCGGTGACGCGGCCTGCGCCGAACTGCAGGCGGAACTGCGCCAGCGCCTCTTCACGGTGGGACGCGGCGTGATGGAATGCGGCATCGGCGAGATGGCGCTCGAGCTCTGGTCGGCGGACGACATCCCTGCCGCCCTCGCGGCATGCGGCGGCATTGGCTGGCGGGTGCGCGCGGCGACGGGCCGGAGCCTGCGCCTCGCGCAGGCCCTGGTGCGCGGCGGGCGGCGGATGGAGGTGCCCGGCGGTATCCTTTGCACGGGCGAGCGGACCGATCTGCCGCTTGCGGCGCTAAAGTGGCTGCCTGCCGCGGCGCAGCGCCGCCTCGCGGGACTTGGCCTCGAACGGGTGGAAGATGTCCTGCCGCTCGGCCCAGCGGCCCTCTGGCAGCAGGTGGGGCCGGTCGGGCGGGAACTCTGGCAGTTCGCACAGGCAGAGGAGCCTACCGGCTACAGGCCCTTGCAGCCGCCTCAGGACCTTTCCTGGCGGCGGAGCTATCCCGAGTCGGCCTGCACGGACCGGATCGAGATCGCCCAGGCGGTGGCGGAAGGGCTCTCCGCGCTCACGTCCGGGGAGCGGCACCTGCCGTCGATCGGCGCCCTCGAACTGGTGGTCGAGGACATGGCGGCCTGCCGCAGGACGACGCGGCGCGCGTTGCTGCGACCGACACGTGAGCGGCGCCGGCTGGAGGCGGCCCTGCTCGGCATGGCCATCACCGCCGTCGGCGGCGGCGTGCGCGAGATCTGTCTGCGCCTTGTGCCGGCGACGGCGGAGACCTTGGCAAGCCAGGAACGCGGTCTTTTCTATCCGGTCGCGAGCGCTCCGAAGCGGCGGAGGACGGGACCGCCGCCGCTGGAGCACCTGCCCGGGCGCGAGCAGCGCCTCGCCTATTACGATCCCTACCGGCGCGGCGAGGCACAGGCGCGGACGTGACGGCGAAAGCGAGGAGAATGCGATGTCGAGACTCGTGAACCGGCCGGTACCGGTGGCGGCGCGCAGGAACGGAGCGCCGCTCGCCTTCTCCTTCCGCGGTCGGCACCGTGTCGCGCGGGTGCTTGAGGCCTGGCGGGAGGCCGGCGAGTGGTGGGAGGGGCACGGCGAGCGGCAGGTGTACCGCGTCGAAACGGAGGGCGGGGGTGTGTTCGAACTCCTCTTCGACCTCGAGCGGCGCGATTGGACCCTGACGCGCAACTATGACTGAAGGGGGCGCCTGCGGGCGAGCAACAGGACGTCGGCAGCCGGTGGCGGGAGCGGGGCGGGCGAGAAGCCCGCACGGAGCAGCGAGCGCACCGCCGCGAGGTTATCCGGATGCGGATCCGCATAGCAGATCAGGATGTCCGGCGCCCTGAACACGACCTGCCGCAGGAAGGCGAGCAGCGCAGGGGCCGCGAGGCCGTGGCCGGTTTCGGCAGGACTGAGCAGATAGTCGAGGCCGGCGGCGTCCGGCCTCGCACCGGCCGGGTGGTCCGGAAAGTCCCGTAGGCGGTAGGTCTGGCAAAAGCCGGCGGCATGCCCGTCGCGCAGCAGGATCCAGCAGGAGACCGGCACCTCGCCGAGGATGCGCGGCAGGTACTTCGTCTCGAGTTCCGCCCCTGTCGGCGCCCTGCCGCCCGCGTACCAGCGCAGGGCCGGTTCCTCGGCGAGCCAGCCCCCGAGGAGCGGCAGGTCGCTGGGCGCGAGTGGGCGGAAGGCCAGCCGGGGCATGGCGCCGCCTCCTTTCTACCGGGCTGTTTTGCGGACCGGCGTGCGGATCCTGCCGCAGCTCGCGGCTCATGTTCCGCTCTCCGCCCGGAAAGGACGTATGCAGCATGGTGCACCTGCACGTGCACTCCGCCTTCTCGCTGCTCGACGGCACGGCGATGCCCGAGGCCATTGCCGCGCGTGCGGCGGAACTCGGCCAAAGGGCCATCGCCATCACGGACCATGACAGCGTGAGCGGCGTGCCGTCCCTCTGTCGCGCGTCTCGGCGTCTCGGCGTCCTGCCGATCGCCGGCAGCGAGCTGACCATGGCGGACGGCGCGAGGCTGACCCTGATCGCGACGGGTCCGGATGGCTACGCGGGGCTGTGCCGACTGCTGACGAAGGCGCATCTCGGCTCGCCGCGGGGCGAGCCGCGCCTGCCCTATCCGGCCTTGGCGGACGAGGAGGGGCTGATCGCCCTCACGGGCGGCCGCAGCGGTCCACTCGGCAAGGCCCTGCTCGCAAGGCGTCCGGATCGGGCCGAGGAGGTCCTGAGGCGCCTGCGGGAGATGTTCCCGGGCCGGCTCTATGTCGAGGTGCAGCGCAGCGCCCTGCCAGGGGACCAGGCCCTCGAAGGGGGCCTGCGCGAGCTCGCCAGCCGCTTCGGCCTGCCCGAGGTGGCGACGGTGGGCGCGCACCATCTGAGACGCGAGGACTTCTGGGTGCACGACCTGCTGACGTGCGTGCGGCTCGGCTGCAGCGTCGACGAGGTGTGCCCAGGGCGCCCCCTGAACGGCGAGCGCTATCTCCTGTCGGGGGAGGAGATGTCGGAGCGCTTCGCCGACCGGCCTGAACTCCTTGTGGCCAGCGACGAAATCGCGGGACGTTGCGAGGCGCCGATCACGCCGGGGGTGCGCCTCTATCCCGCTTACCCGCTGCCGCCGGGCCGCACGGCGCAGGGGATGCTCGAGCAGCTGGTACGCGACGGCGCCGAGCGCCGCTACGGCACGCTGCAGGGGGAGGTTGGGCGGCGTCTGGGACATGAGCTCGGCACGATCGCGGAGCTCGGCTTCGCCGAGTACTTCCTGCTGGTCTGGGATGTCGTGCGCTACGCGCGGTCGGAGGGCATCCGCGTCGCGGGACGCGGCTCCGCCGCCGACTCCGCCGTCGCCTACTGCCTCGACCTGACAGAGGTCGACCCGATCGCGCGGCGTCTCCTGTTCGAGCGCTTCCTGAGCCGCGAGCGGGCCGAGCGGCCCGACATCGACCTCGATTTCGACCACCGTGCGCGCGACCGCGTCGCGGACTACCTCTTCCGCCGCTATGGCGAGGAGCACGTCGCCGGCGTCGCGACCTACCAGACGTTCCAGGGGCGCTCGGCCGTGCGCGACCTGGGCAAGGCCCTCGGCTTTCCCGCGGACGAGGTCGCACAGCTGCAAGGCCGGCTGCCGCACATGCCGGCCGACGCCATCCTACGGCGCCGGGACCTCTTCCCGGAGCTCAAGGCCGTGACCGGCGCCTTCGAGCGTCTCGCCCTGCTGCTGCGCGCCGCGGCGGCGGTGGCCGGACTGCCGCGCCATCTCGGCACGCACCTCGGCGGGCTGATCGTCAGCCGCCAGCCTGTGAGCGAGGTCGCGCCTCGCCAGATCTCCGCCAAGGGCGTGGCGATCGTGCCGTTCGACAAGGTGGACGTCGAGGATCTCGGCTTTCTCAAGTTCGACCTTTTGAGCCTGCGCACGCTCGCCGTGCTGGACGAGGCGTACAGGGCCGCCCCGGACCTTGCCGAGGCCAGGGCCGCGGAGGACCCCGCGGCGATGGCCCTTGTCGCCTCCGGGGAGACGATCGGGCTCTTTCAGCTGGAGAGTCCGGCGCAGCGCGCCTTGCAGGGGCAGATGGCGGCGCAGGGCTTCGAGGACATCGTGCATGCGCTCGCGATCATCCGGCCAGGGCCGATCAAGGGCAACATGGTCACGCCATACCTCAGGCGCCGCGCCGGGAGGGAGGAGGTCACCTACCTCGACCCGCGTCTCAGGCCGATCCTCGAGAAGACGTACGGCGTCGTGCTGTTCCAGGAGCAGGTGATCGAAATCGCGACCGCGATCGGCGGGTTCACGCCGGGCGAGTCGGACCAGTTGCGCCGCGTGATGACGCACGCGCGCTCGGTCGCCGAGATGGAGAACATCGGGGAGCTCTTTTGCGCGAAGGCGGAGGAGAACGGCAGCGATCCCGCCGTGGCGCGCGAGATCTTCGCCATGCTGCAGGGTTACGCGAGCTACGGATTTCCCGAGGCGCATGCCGCCGCCTTCGCGCATACCGCCCTGCGTACCGCCCAGCTCTCCGCGCGGCGGCCGCAGGCCCTCTTCGCGGGGCTGCTCTCGCAGCAGCCGATGGGCTACTATCCACCCCACATTCTGGTGGGCGAGGCCATGCGTCGCGGCGTGCGCTTCAGGCCGCTCGACATCAGGCGCTCCGAGCCCTCCTATACGGTGGAGGCGGACGGCGCGGTGCGCGTGGGTCTGTGCGCCGTGCGCGGACTCGGCGCGGCGCAGCGCGGGCGGATTATCGAGGCGCGCCGGGAGCGGCCCTTCACGGGCCTCGAGGACCTTGCCCTGCGCGCAGGGCTCAAGGCGGACGAGCTTGCGGCCCTCTGCGACGGCGGCGCCCTCGACGGCTTCGACCGCAATCGGCGGCGCCTGCTCTGGCAGATCGGCGCGCGGAGGGAGCGGGGCGTTCTCTTCCAGCCGCCACCCGCCGACATGCCCGATTTTGCGCCCTGGCAGCGCTTCTGGCGCCAGGAGGCCGTGCTCGGCCTGCGCGGGCCCGCCCGCCTCGCGGCGGCGGCCAGGACCGCCTTGAAGGGCCAGGGCATCCTCAGCCTCGGCAGCGTGAAGCGCCTGCGCCATGGCGAGACGGTCCGCGTCGCGGGCGTCCCGTACAGGCCGCACCGGCCACCGACGCGCAGCGGCACCGTGGTCGCGTTCTTCATGCTCGAGGATGAGACCGGCCTGCTGGATCTTGTCGCGATGGAAGATGTCTACCATCGCCAGGGGGACCTGCTGTTCGGGAGGCGGCCGCCCCTCCTCGGCGTCCTGGGCCGGGTGCAGCGCCGCGGGCGTGGCGTCACGGTGCGTGCGGAGGAACTCTTTGAGCCTGACCTCGGTCTACGGTTAGAATGGAGCGGAACATGAGCAGGAGGGATGGCCGTGCCGGACGCGAGCCGACATCGGCAACTGCGGCTAGTGCTGACCGTGGTGCCCGAGGCCAGACTTGGCAAGGTGGAGACCTTCCTGCGCCATCGTCAGCGCCGTTTCACCCGTCTGCTGGCCCAGGGCGGCTTCCTGCGCCGGGGCAGCGCCGTGCTCATCCTGGTGACGCCGCAGGATGAGGTGGATGACATTGTGCGCGACCTGCGCCAGAGCGCGGGTCCGGCGGAGCCTCAGGCCCGGGGCGAATGGGAGAGTGGCACCGTTGTCTTCGTGCTGCCGCTCGAGGCATCCCTGACCCTCTGATCCCGGGAAGGCGAAAGGAGCATTGGGTTTGCTGGAGTGGCACGCGGCCAGCCGCTACCTGGCCTTCTCGCCCCATCCGGACGATGCCGAACTGGGTTGCGGCGGCACGCTCCACCAACTGGCCCGGCGAGGCGCCGACGTGCTCCTGACGGTCGTCACCGACGGACGGCTCGGTACGCGGGACCCGACGCTTTCGCCCGAGACGCTCGCCAGCCTGCGCAAGGAGGAGGCCAGCCGCGCGGCGGCCATCCTCGGCGTCGAACTCGAGATGTTCGGCCTGCCCGATGGCGGGCCCTTGAACCATTACGACCTGCGCGACCGCGCGGTGCGGTCGATCCGCGCCTGGCGGCCCGACTACATCTTCGTCTGCGACCCCTGGCTGCGGTATGAGGCGCACTCGGACCACAGGGCCGTCGGCCTCGCGGTCAGCGAGGCGGCGCTCCTGTCCGGACTCGTCCACTACGCCCCAGGCGATCGCGGGCCCTGGGCGGTGCAAGGCGTCCTCTTCTACTTCCCGCAGGACGCGGATGTGCTGATTCCGCTCTCAAGGCGGGACCAGGCGGCGCGTCGCGAGGCGATCGCCTGCCATCGCTCCCAGTTCGGTGCCGGCGATCCTTATCTGACGCGGCTCGACGAGCAGATCCGCCGCCAGGGGGCGGCGGCCGGCTGCGATGCGGCCGAGGCGTTCCACCTCAGGCTCCGCACGGACCTCCATATACCCGGACCTGCAGGCTTCTAGGCAGCCTGTGCAGGGCGGGCGCCGAAGGCGCCTTCACCGTCGGGGGCGCCGCGTCCCGCACCAGCCGCGAGAGTGTCACCGCCGTGTAGCCCTTGGCGTCGAGTCCGTCGAGGATCGCCTGCACCGCTTTCACCGTCTGCGTGCGTGGTCCGCCGCCATCGTGCATCAGCACGATCTCGCCCGGCTGGACGTTGTTGAGCACGCGGCGCGCGATGGCGGCTGCTCCGGGGTTCTGCCAGTCCCGCGTGTCGACCGTCCAGAGCACGACCTGCATGCCGAGACTGCGCGCCGCGGCGATGACCCGCCCGTCTGTGCTGCCGTAGGGCGGTCGCACGAACACCGGGCGCCTGCCGGTGAGTTCCTGGATCAGGTCGGCGGCGGCCCTGAGTTCGTAGAGCAGGCGGGCCCTGCCGAGCTTTGGCAGGGCGTGGTGGGTCATGCCGTGGTCCTCGATCTCGTCGCCTGCGCCGTTTGCCGCGACGGCGAGTCCTGGATGGCGCTCGAGCTCGCTGCCGAGCACGAAGAAGGTGGCGTGGGCGTGATGGCGCCGCAAAAGCGCGAGGATCTTCGCCGTCGAGACGCCAGGGCCGTCATCGAAGGTGAGCGCCACCTCATGCCTGTCCACCGGCAGGCGCTGGCTCAGCACCCGGGTGGCCCCCTGGGCCGGGGCGGCCTGCGCGAGCACAGGGGCCGCCAGCACGAGCAGGCCGCCGATGACTGCCTGCAAAGCCGCGCCCGTGCGGCGGTAGCCCCGACCCTTCTTCCGTTCGGACAAGTTCGACCCTCCAGCCCTCAGTCCGGTTGACGCAACGCGTGGCGCAGGAACAGGATGCCGATCACCACGAGCCAGCAGACACCCAGGACGGTGACCTCGAGGAACGCCCAGAACACCGTCGCACCCCCCGGCCATACTACGCGGGACCTCGCATCAGGTGCGGCTTCGCGTGGAACTCCAGTACAGTCCGACAGCCGCGATCAAAACCGCGACGAGGAGCACGAGGACCCAGAGCGGCGCTGAGGGCACGCCGACCGCGCCGCTGCCCGCGACCAAGTGGTGGCGGCCGGGGCCCAGGCGGCGTGCCGCCTCGATCAGCAGGGGCAAAGGCAGTTCGCCTCCGCCTCGAGCATGCCCGCGCCCGCCCAGCGGCATGCAATCGAGAAGCGATGGCGTTTTTGCCGACATCTGCCCGCAAGAGCGCTTGCGCGAGGGGTCACCATAACGTCGGGGAGGTGGGCCCGTTGGCACAGACGCACGCGGAGAAGCCGAGGCTCCAGATCGACCCGCAGCAGTTCGCGCAGGAAGTCGCGAACGAAATCGCCGCCGACCTGCGCAAAAGCAGTGGCGGCACGGCGCCGCAAGAGCAGTCCGAAGAGCAGTGAAACGGGAACGGGCGGGTCCTCCCGCCCGTTCTATCCGTCCTGGCGCGCCCATACGCATCGAGAGACAGCCTGAGGTGCGGGAGGTGCGGCGGTGCGGACACGACGCATTCCCTGGGGGCAGCCCGTGCGCCAAGAAAGGGCGCGCCCGGCTCCCAGGGCTTCTTCACGATCCGTCTCCACGTCTTCATCAGGTCCACGCTGGCGCGGTCAGCTGATCGGCGGACTCGTTGTGCTCCTGGCTCTGGGTCTCCTCTACCATACGCATGAGAGCGGCGTGCTGCTCTCGCAACTCGAAACCTATCTGTCCGGCCAGCCCGCCGTCACCGCGACGACGAACACGCCGCCGCAGACCACGTCGGCCGGACCGCCGCAGGCTCAGGCACTCGCCCAGGAATTGCAGTCCACCCAGCTGGCCGCGCGCGGGCAGGACTGGCAGCTCGCGTCGAGCGAGATGCAGGCTGCGGAGGCAAGCTGGGCGGTGCTGGAGAACACCTACGGCAAAGCTGGCGTCTCGTCCACCGACTTGAACGGGTTCACGGCGGATCTCGCCAATCTCGCGCTGGCGATCTCCGAGAAGAATGTCGGCCAGGTGCAGCAGACCGTCACGAATGCGCAGAAGTCTTTGGCCTGGATGACGACCAACTACGTTTCGGGGTCGGGACCGACCTTCCAGCAGATGTCCGGCCTGGTCAGCGACCTGAACACGGCTGCAGGCCAGCAGGACTGGACGCGCGTGCAGCAGGACGCGAGGCTGCTGGAGCAGATGATGCAGTCGATCCAGCAGGGCTTCTAAGCGTCAGGAAACCGCCGCCGTCGTGGGAGTGCGGCCGCGAGGCCCGGCGCCGTGCCAAGGTGCACGCGCTGGGCCTCGCGGTGTCATGGCCGCGCTTGCGCGGCGCGCGGCGGAGCAGGCCGCCGGCCCTTGGCAGGATCGGCCAGGGCACAGGCGGAAGAACCTTCCCAGCCGGTCCGTCGGTGGGGTGCTACCTTGACAGGAATGGGCAGGGTCCATGCAATGCCTGATCCCTTGGCGCAGGCAGATCCGGTCGCACTGGTGACGGGAGCCTCGCGCGGCATCGGCGAGGCCGTGGCGCGGGAGCTGGCGGGGGGCGGTTTCCGCCTCTGCCTGGGCGCGCGTTCGCTGGCCGCCTGCGACACTCTCGCGGCGGAACTTCGCGCCCAGGGCAGAGAGGCCCTCGGTCTCGAGCTGGACGTCAGGGATCGGAGATCGGTCGAACAGGCGACGCGCGCGGCCCTTGACCGCTTCGGCCGCATCGATCTTCTGGTGGCCAACGCCGGCATCGGCGGCGGCGAACTCTTCGCCGCGATGTCGGACGAGGCCGTGGCGGATCTTGTGGACACCAATCTGCTGGGCGTTTTGCGCTGCGTCTCCGCCGTTCTGCCGGCCATGCGCCGGCAGGGCGGCGGCGCGATCGTGGTCATCGCCTCGGTGGCGGGCGAGGTGGCGCTGCCGGCGTCGTCGATCTACGCCGCGACCAAGGCAGGCGTCCTGCGCTTCGCGCAAGGCCTGCGCCAGGAGGTCAGGCGGGATGGGATCCGGGTCACGGCCATCCTGCCGGGATTCGTGCGAACCGAGATGACCGGGGGCGTCGCCGTGCCCATGCCTGGTCCGGAGGTGGTGGCGCGAGCGGTGCTGCGTGCCTACCGCCGCGGCCCGCGGCGCATCGTGGTGCCGGGCTGGTACCTGCCGCTCATCTGGCTCGCGCGCCTCGCGCCGCCACTCGTCGACCTGATCGGCCGCAGAATCCTGCGCGAGGGCAGGCAGGCGCGTCAAGGCTGAGAGGGCTCGCGGCGGTAGGACATGCGTGGACGGGCCGGGCCGCGCAACGTATGATCGAGTGGGCCATCTTCTGCGCTCGGCCCAGCTTTGTCCGTGGAGGGAACGATTTGCTGCGCACCGCACTTGTCGGACTGCCGCAGAGCGGCAAGACGACACTGTACAACCTTCTTACCCGATCGGACCTGCCCACAGGAGCCATGTCGCGGCCTGAGTCGCACGTGGGCGCCGCCGACGTGCCCGATGTGAGGCTTGGGGTGCTGGCCGAGATGTTCCATCCGAAGAAGGTCACGCCCGCCAAGGTGGAATACGTCGACATCCCTGGTGTACGCAGCGGCGGAGCGGCGCAGGAGGCGAGACGCTTCCTCGCCGACATCCGCGAGGTGGACGCCCTCGTCCACGTGCTGCAGGGTTTCACGGACATCGATCCCCCTGACCCGATCGCCGCGGCGGAGGCGCTCGATCTCGAACTCGCGGTGGCGGATCTCGACGTTGTGGAGCGCCGGCTCGAGCGCATCGTGCGCGAGAAGAAGCGGGCGTCGCCCGATGTCGAGCGTGCCGCGCTCGAGCGGATCGCGGAAGACCTCGGCCAGGGCCGCAGGGCAGGCCTCACGCGGCTGTCGGACGACGAGGAGCAGGCCCTGCGCGGCTTCACGCTGCTGACCCAGAAGCCGCTCATTCTCGTGTTGAACGGCGACGAGCAGACCATCCGCCCCGACGACCCCCTGCACCAGGGCATCGCCGGTTACGCCGAAGAGCGCGGTGTCCCGCTCGTGACCATGTCTCTGCAGCTCGAGCGCGAGATCCAGGAGCTCGACCCCGCGGAGCAGGCCGCGTTCCTCGCCGATCTCGGCCTCGGCGAGAGCGGCGTCGCGCGCCTCAGCCAGGGCGTATACGCGGGCCTCGGCCGCATCTCGTTCCTGACGGCCGGCAGCGACGAGGTGCGGGCGTGGACGGTGCGCCGCGGCATCCCGGCCAAGGCGGCCGCGGGGGCCATCCATTCGGACATCGAGCGCGGCTTCATTCGCGCTGAGGTCTGCGCCTACACGGATCTCGCGTCGGCCGGCAGCCTGGCCCGGGCGCGCGAACTCGGCCATCTCAGGCTCGAAGGCAAGGAGTATGTGGTACAGGACGGCGACGTCGTCAACTTCCGCTTCGCGGTCTGAGGGCAAGGCAACCATCGAACAGGGGAGTGAAGGGATTGCGCATCGATTTGCTCAGGCAGGCGCTCGGCGAGGCCGGGCTCGAGGCGGCCCTTGTGACCGGTCCCACGCAGATCGGTTACCTGACATCGGCTTTCGTCTTCCCGCATGAGCGTTTTTTCGCGCTCTACGTGCCCGTCGCGGGTGAGAGCGTCGTGTTCGGTCCGGCGCTCGAGAGCGGCCGCCTGGGCGGCATCGGCGTGCCGTTTGTCGCCGTGGAGGACGGCACCTCGCCGTATGACGTGCTTGCGGGCCGCATCGCGCAGGGCGGCCGGCTCGGCGTCGAGCGCGGCCACATGACGCTCGCGTGGGCGCTCGACGTGGCCAAGGCGGCCGGCACCTCGGTCGAGAGCCTGGGCGACATCTCGGGTCTGCTCGCGGGCCTGCGCGTCTGCAAGGACGCGCGGGAAGCCGATGACCTGCGCGAGTCGGCGCGCCGGCTCGACAGGGCGACGGCTTACGCGAAGAGCTTGATCCGGCCCGGTGTCACCGAGCGCCAGATGGCGGCGGCGATCGAGACGTTCATGCGCGACGAGCTTGGCGGCGAGCCTGGTTTCGACAGCATCGTGCTGTTCGGCGAGCGCAGCGCCTTGCCGCATGGCAGCCCGACCGACCGCGCCCTGCGCGAGGGCGAGATCGTGCTGGTCGACATCGGCCTGCGCTACCGCGGTTACGTTTCGGATACGACGCGGGCCTTCTTCCTCGGCACGCCGCAGCCCGAACTCGAGCGCATCTACGCCGTGGTTGCGGAGGCGGCGCGCCTGGGTCGCGAGGCCGCGGGGCCGGGCGTGCCGATGGGAGATCTCGACGCGGCGGCGCGCAGGCACATCGGGGGCCATGGCTACGGCGAGCGCTTCACGCATCGCGTTGGACACGGCCTCGGGCTTGAGGCGCACGAAGAACCCTACCTCCTGCCAGGGCGCCAGGATCTGCTGAAGCCGGGCATGTGCCTGACCATCGAACCGGGCGTCTACATCGCAGGGCTTGGCGGCGTGCGCATCGAGGACGACGTCCTCGTGACGGAGGACGGCGCCGAGGTGCTCACGTCGTTCCCGCGCGAGCTGCAGGTGGTTGCGCCGTGACAAGCGAGAAGTCGCGTCTCCTCTACGAACGGGCCCGCCTGGTCACGCCTGGCGGCGTGAACAGCCCTGTCCGGTCGATGCGCCAGGTGCGGCCCTACCCGCTGTTCGCGGAGCGGGGAGACGGCGGCTACATTTACGATGCGGACGGCAACCGCTACGTCGACCTCCTGTGCTCCTGGGGTCCCCTGATCCTCGGCCACGGCCATCCGGCCGTCGTCGGGGCGATCCGCGAGCAGGCGGGGCGGGCCCTCACCTTCGGCCTGGCGAGCAGGCTCGAAGTCGAGCTCGCCGAGCTGATCGCGGCAGCGCTGCCAGCCGTCGACGAGGTGCGGTTCGTCTCCTCGGGCACCGAGGCGACGATGAGCGCCATCAGGCTGGCGCGCGCCTTCACCGGCCGGGACGCGATCATCAAGTTCGCCGGGTGCTACCACGGCCACGTCGACGCGTTGCTGGCGCGTGCCGGCTCGGGCGCGGCGCTCTCCGCCCTGCCCGTCTCGCCCGGAGTGCCGGACAAGGTGGCCATGGACACGATCGTCCTGCCGTACAACGACCTTGCGGCAGTCAGGGGGGCCTTCGCCGCGCGTGGAGATGCCATCGCCGCCGTGATTGTCGAGCCGATCGCGGCCAACATGGGCGTCGTGCCGCCCGTGGACGGCTTCCTCGCAGGCCTGCGCGACCTGACGCGGCGTCACGGCGCGCTCCTGATCTTCGACGAGGTGATCACGGGCTTCCGAGTCGGCTTCTCTGGCGCGCAGGGACTCCTCGGCATCGATCCGGACCTGACGTGTCTCGGCAAGGTGATCGGTGGCGGTCTGCCGGTCGGGGCCTATGGCGGCAGGCGCGACATCATGGAGCGCGTCGCGCCGCAGGGTGACGTCTACCAGGCGGGAACGCTGTCCGGCAGCCCGCTTGCGATGGCCGCGGGCCTTGCGCAGCTTGGCGAACTGAGGCGCGACGGCGCTGCCTATGGGCGCCTGCAGGCGGTCGGGCAGCGGCTCGAAGTGGCGCTCCGGGAGGGCGCCCAGGCGGCGGGCGTCACTTGCACGGTGCAGGGCGCGCCGGGGCTGCTTTCGGCGTTCTTTTGCGCGGGGCCCATCCGCGAGCAGGCGGATACTGCGCGCAACGACATCTCCCGCTATCGGGCGTTCTGGCGGGCGATGGCCGAGGCCGGGGTGCTTTTGCCGCCTGCGGCGAACGAGGCGATCTTCCCGTCGCTCGCCTTGGGCGACGAGGAGATCGGGATCGTCGAGGCGGCCCTGCCCAATGCCTTCCGCGCGGCGGCGACCGCAAACTGAGGTTGCCAAGGGTGCCGGACCCGGCTATCATGGTTGCGGGAAATACCTAGTAGGGGTATAGACAGCGGGCAAGCCCGCCGCTGATGAAGGAGGAACTGGACGTGGCCATCGATCCCGTTTGCATGATGGAAGTTGACGAGGCGACCGCGAAGTTCACCAGCGAGCACGAGGGCAAGACTTACTACTTCTGCGCGCCCGGCTGCAAGCGCGCGTTCGAGAAGGACCCGGAGAAGTACCTGACCGGCGGCGGCGACCCGCACATGCACATGCACGGCCACTGAGAAGCCGGCCGCCAAAAAGGGGACTGCCAGAAGGCAGTCCCCTTGCTCGTGGAAGGGCCGTTGCAGCAGTAGCCGAGGCCAGGGCCTTGCGCGGGGCCATGCCAGCGAAGGATGCAAGACTATTCCGGTTCGCTCATGAGCTGTGCCATGCGGCTCAGGACCTGCGCCTCGAACGACTTGAGGCGCCTGCGGAACGCGAGCTCGTCCAGCTCCGGGCAGTAGCGCAGCCGCAGCGGGACAAGCCTCTCGGGCGCCCCGTCGAGCCCGAAGCGCTCGGCGAGGAGGGCTGCCCAGCGCCTGTCCGGCAGTTCCTGCAGCACGCGGCGCAGGAGCTCCGCGTCCAGGTGCGGGATCAAGTCCCGTGCCTGCGCGAAGCGCGCCCGGACCGCAGGAGCAGTCCCGCCTGCACGACGATCAGCACCAGGAACAGGATCCCGATCGTGAAGATGCCCGCGTAGGCCAGGTAGAGGCTCAGCAGGATCAGCAGGGCCATGGGCCAGATCCGCTTCTGCATTCCTGGCACGAATGTCAGGGCGACGTCGAGAATGATCAGTGCCCAGAGCACATAGGGGGGCGGCAAGGGGATGAGCAGGCCGAAAAGAGGCATGCCGTAACCAGCCAATTCGATCGCCCACCTTCTGCACCTATTGTACTCAATTGTCTTTGGACGTCGAAGCGGCGCGTGAGCGCCAGGAACGCGGGCCGGCGAGGCGAAGTGAGGCGCGAGGTGGCAAACGCAGATGTGGCTGATCGCGCACCGCGGTTTTTCGGGAAGACATCCGGAGAACACCCTGAGGGCGTTTCGTGCGGCGGAGGAACTCGGCGTCGACATGGTGGAATGCGACGTGCACCGCAGTCTCGACGGACACCTCGTCGTGATCCATGACACCACCCTCGACCGCACCACGAGCGGCCACGGGCCGGTCCGCTCGCGCACGCTCGCCGAGATCCAGGCGCTTGACGCCGGCGACGGGGAGCGCGTGCCGACGCTCGAGGAACTGCTCGAGGCGGTGTCGCTGCCGGTCGTCGTGGAGGTGAAGACGCCAGAGGCCCTGCCGGGCCTCCTGCGGCTCTACGCGGAGCGGCCGACGCTGCGCGAACGCCTCTGGCCGATCTCGTTCGGGCACAAGCTGATCCAGGCGCTCACGACCGAGGTGCCGGGCCTCATGGCTGGCGTCCTCTACGCCGGGGCGCCGGTGGAACCCTGGCCGCTTGCCGAGGCGGCGGGGGCTCGGATCCTTCTGCCCGCGCTCGAGACGGTGAGCCGGGACGAGGTGGAGGCGGCGCACGCGCATGGCCTCTACATCTCGATCTGGACCGCGGACACGCCGGAGGAGTTCGCGTTCTGCAAGGAGATCGGCGTGGACGGCATCGCGACGAACCGTCCCGATCTGCTCATCGAAGAGTCTCGCCAGGGCTGAAGCCGGAAAACGGAGAACGCAGGGAGGGCGGGTACGTGGACAAGCGCGAGCGCCGCTACGTGTGGCTGCTCGGACTCGCTGGACTCGGGCGGAACGTCGGCTGGGGCATGAACAAGGTGTTCACCGCCGTGCTGCTCGGCGCCTTGACGCCGTCGACGCAGCTGATCGGCTCGGTGCTCGGCGCGGAGGGACTGTTCGGCGTGGTGCTGAACCCGCTGTCGGGGTGGCTCTCGGACCGCACGCCGACCCGGATCGGCCGCCGTCGGCCCTACCTCTTTGTCGCCTTCCCGGGCGCCGCGATCATGCTCATGCTGATGTACCTGACGCACAGCCTCGGTCTGGCCGTGGCCGCGACCCTGCTCTTCTACTTCTTTCAGCAGCTCAGCCCCACGCCGTATCAGGCCATGATGCCCGACCGCGTGGCGGAACAGGATTACGGCGAGGCGTCAGGCATTCTGAACCTGCTTTGGACGATCGGCAACCTGATCGCCTTCCTGATCGTGCCGCTCGTCTACGAACTAGTGAGCCATACGCTCGGCTTCCTGCTCGGCGCCGTCATCCTGCTCGCCGGCGGCCTCTGGACCGCATTCGCCGCGCGCGAGCGAAAAGAGGAGCGCACCCCCCCGACCGGCGTGCGCACGGTGGCGCTGCTTGGGCCGGCCCTGCTCAAGTACTACGTGGCGCAGGGTCTCTGGTGGCTGAGCTTCGAGGCGATCGCGAGCTTCTTCACGCCCTACATGCTGCACGCCCTGCACGGCAACGTGCTCGACTCGGCGCTGGGCATGTCGATCTTCACCGCCGCCGGCATCATCGTCTCTCTCTGGTTCGGTCGCCTCTACGAGCGGCACGATCCGCGCCTCCTGCTCGGCGCGACCCTGATCCTGTTCGCCTTGGCGGCGTCGACGGGGCTTTGGCTCACGACGGTCAGCGAGGCCTTTGCGCTGCTGTTCGTGGCTGGCATCGCCTGGGGTGGCATCCAGGTCACCAGCTACCCGCTGGCGGCGGACATGCTGCGCGGACAACTGCGGCGCAGGGGGCTCGGCGAGCAGGCGGCGCTCGAGCAGGCGAGCCGCCTGCACGGCGCGCTTTACGGCAACGCCAACCTTGTGCAGTCGCTCGGACTGATGGTCGCGGCACCGCTCGCCGGTCACGTCATCACCATTTCGCATGGCCAGTACCAGGCGATGTTCCTGGTGAGCATCGGCGCGAGCCTTCTCGCTTTCCTGCTCGTCCTCTGGTTCGGCAAGGTTGAGGTGGCAGCGAGGTCAACGGTCGCCAAAGCCTGAAAAATCTGACCTAGCCGATTGGCCGCGTTCTTAACTTGGACGTAACAAAGCGCCTGTATGCTGCCCTCGAACAGTCAAGGGAGGGCTACGCGTGAAACTTTCGTGGCGCAACGGCGGCATTGTCGCGGCTCTCGCCTCGGCGCTTCTTCTGACCGTTGCAGGCTGCGGCTCGACGACGGCGCAGGGCTCGCAGGGCCCCATTGCGCTGCAGGAGACAGGCTCGACTCTGCTCTATCCGCTCTTCCAGATCTGGGTCCCGGCGTATACCAAGGACCACTCTGGCGTCAAAATCACGCCGCAGGGCACGGGTTCCGGCACGGGCATCGCGGACGCCGCGAACGGCACGGTGCAGATCGGCGCGTCGGACGCCTACATGGCCACCGCGCAGATGAGTGCCGACCCAGGCATGCTCAACATTCCGCTCGCCATTTCCGCGCAGCAGATCATGTACAACGTCCCGGGCCTCAACCAGACGCACCTGCATCTGTCCGGCCAGGTGCTCGCGAACATCTACACCGGCAAGATCGCGATGTGGAACGACCCCGCGATCTCTGCGCTGAACCCCGGCGTGCAGCTGCCTGCGCTGAAGATTGTGCCGATCCACCGTGCGGACGGCTCCGGCGACACCTTCCTCTTCTCGCAATACCTCTCGTTCTCCGCCCCGTCGATCTGGGCCGGGTCCAAGGGACCGGGCTACGGCACGACGATCTCCTGGCCGTCGGTGCCGGCCTCGATCAGCGCGACGGGCAACGGCGGCATGGTGGAGGCCCTGCAGCAGAACAAGGGTGGCATCGCGTACGTCGGCATCTCGTATCTGAGCCAGGCAGTGCGGTACGGTCTGGGCTACGCCGCGATCGAGAACAAGGCCGGTCAGTTCGTTTTGCCGACCGCACAGACCATCTCGACCGAGGCCAATAGCCTCGTCGGCCAGACGCCTAAGGACGAGCGCGTCTCGCTGATCTACGGCCCGGCGCAGGGCGCCTACCCGATCATCAACTACGAGTACGCCATCGTGAACGCAAGGCAGGCCTCTCCCGCCATGGCCAAGGCGGTGCGCCAGTTCCTCAGCTGGGCGCTCACGAGCGGCAACAAGGCGACCTATCTCGAGCAGGTCCACTTTCTGCCGCTGCCGCCTGCCATCGTCAAGCTGAGCGAGGCGCAGATCGCGAAGGTGCAGTAGTCCGCAGCTGAAAACTGGTCGTGGGGTGATGGCGACGCCCGGCAAAGTTCCCATCCTCGATCGAGCCATGCGCGTGGCCACCGGCATTGTCGCCGGTGGCGCGCTCGTGGCCATGCTGGCGATTTTCGTCTTCCTCCTGCGAGACTCCTGGCCCTCGATCCAGTACAACGGCGGCCATTTCCTGACAGGCATCACCTGGAACATCGGCAACCTCTACGGGAACTCCATGAGCAGCCACAATGGCGTCCAGGCGCCCGCCGGCGCCACCTACGGCATCTTGCCGTTCATCCTCGGTACGCTCCTGAGCTCGCTGATCGCCGTGGTGTTGGCCGTACCGCTCGCGGTGGGCATCGGGCTCCTGCTCGTGGAGTACCTGCCACGCAGGCTCGGCGACAGCCTTTCGTTCATCGTCGAGATGCTCGCCGGCATCCCGTCCGTGGTGATCGGGCTTTGGGGCCTTGCGGTGCTCATCCCGTGGATCGGACGGGACTTCGGTCCCTGGCTGCAAGCGGTGCTCGGCTTCATCCCGATCTTCCGCGGCCCGGTCGGCAGCGGGCAGGGACTCCTCGCCTCGGGCCTTGTGCTCGCGGTGATGATCACGCCGATCATCGCTGCGACTACGCGCGACGTCCTGCGCCAGACGCCGCGCGAGACGAAGGAGGGGGCGCTCGGCCTGGGCCTCACGCGCTGGGAGATGATTCGAGCCGTCTCGCTGCCGTGGTCTGCGAGCGGCATCTTCGGCGCGGTCATCCTGGGGCTCGGCCGCGCCCTCGGGGAGACGATGGCCGTTCTCATGGTCTCGGGCAGCGCCGTCAACTACCTGCCGCAGAACATTTTCAGCCCGATCGGCACAATGGCCGCGACGATCGTCTCGCAGCTCGACTCAGCGATGACCGACCCGACGGGCATGGCCGTGCACGCCCTCGCGGAGATCGCGCTCGTGCTCTTCGTCATGAGCGTCGTCGTCAACGTGCCGGCGCGCATTCTGCTGTCTTCGGCCGTGCGCAGGGGAGGCGACGCGCAGTGAACGTCACATGGCGGCGCGTCAAGGACCGGATCATGCTCGCGCTCGCGGCCCTGATGGGGATCATCATCCTCGTGCCGGTCGTCGGCATGCTCTGGCTCGTCGTGAGCCACGCCCTGCCTGCGCTCTCCTTCGGCCTCTTCACGCAGGTCACGGTCGGCACCGGCGGCGGCCTTGCCAACGCGATCGTCGGCACGTTCTATGTCGTCGGCCTCGGCATCCTGATCGCGGCACCGCTCGGCATCATGGCTGGCGTCTACGTCGGCGAGGTCAACCCAGGCAGCAGCATCGCGCAGTTTGTGCGCTTCACGACGGACGTGCTGGCCGGCGTGCCGTCGATCGTCATCGGCTACTTCGGCTACGTCACGCTGGTGCTTGGCCTGGGCTGGGGTTTCTCCACGCTCGCCGGGGCGATCGCCCTCGCGCTGATCGGCATCCCGTACGTCGTGCGCTCCACGGAGACGGCCCTCAGCAAGGTGCCGCGCGGCATGCGCGAGGCGTCGCTCGCGCTCGGCGCGAGCCAGACGACGACCATCTGGCGCGTTACTTTGCGCGAGGCCCTGCCAGGCGTCGTCACAGGCGTCCTGCTGGCGCTCTCGATCGCGATCGGCGAGACGGCGCCGCTCCTCTACACGGCGGGCTGGTCGAACTACATGCCGAACCTGCGCCTGACGCACGCGCCAATCGGCTACCTGACCTACGTCGTATGGACGTTCATCAACGAGCCGTTCGCGAGCGCGAATTCGCTCGCCTACGCGGCGGGCCTGCTGCTGCTCATCCTCATCGTGATTGTCAACGTCGCCGCGCGCCGCATCGTCGCCCGCAGCCGCATGGGTCGCTGAAAGGGCGGCGCCCTGCCGGACCGTAAACGGTGTAGACTGGAGCGGAGAAGTCATGACAACTAGGGGGTGCGCGGATGAACATCAAGCTGCAGGCGAACGCGGACGGCGAACTGTCCATTGAGGAAGGCGCCGTACGTTCCGTCGTGGAGCTCGCGATCAAGGATATCGGCGACGGCGGGACCAAGGTGAACCGCCGGTTCCTCCTGGGCAGCGCCATCCGCGTCAAGGAGGGCCAGGACAAGAAGCTCGTGGTGGACCTCGAGCTTACCGTGCCGTACGGCATCTATCTGCCGGACGCGATGCGGGACGTACAGACCAGCGTCCAGGAAGCGCTCGTGAAGAACGTCGGCATCGAGAATGCGGTCGTCAACATCGCCGTGACCAAGGTAGAGGTGGCAGAGGCCGAGAAGTCCTCCTAGACGGGGATGCACGAGAGGCGGCGGGCAGATCTGCCCGCCGCCTCTCGCTTCGCCCGGATCGGCCCAACAGGGTCAGGACGGGTGTGGTGCACATTTGTGGTGGTGCGCTAACCCAGTCTAGGCAGCATCTTGGACATCCCGCCTAATGAGGGCAACGCGAGGTGCTTTGCGGAGCGGACGGTGATCGAAGAAGTTGCGCCAACGAT